>CATPCO010000233.1 GCA_955652925.1 uncultured Xanthobacteraceae bacterium
GGAAACTGCTCTCCTACCGCGCCCAGCTGCAGGCTCAATGTTGCGACGGAGCCCTATCATCCTGCGTACTTCATGGTTAACGGTCGCTCCATGCCTGACGACATGGATACGAACTATGCCGCGCAGTATCCCCACCAGCCTTACAACGGCAACCCCCACATGCATCCGGGCGAACAGGTGCTGTTGCGGATCATTGGCACAGGACGCTGGCAGCATCCGTTCCACGAGCACGGGAACCACGTACGCATCCTGGGCCGCGATGGCAATCTGATCTTGTCGCAGACGGATCAGACGAAACTCGCCGGACCGCTGCTGTTCACAACCACCACCACTCCTGGCCTCGCCATGGATGGGATCTTCTACTGGACAGGTAAGGGTCTGAACTGGGATGTGTTCGGTCACGGCTATGCCGGTGATACGTCCACGTGTACGGCCGACGCCAACGGCTACAACACCGGCGACCCCGCCGCACTGAACTACTTCGAGTGGTGCGCGGATCATGGCAAGGCTCTGGAGAAAGCCCCCTTCGGTACCGTAGGAAGCGGCGGCCCCGTGACGCTGCCCGACGCGAACATTCTGACCAACGGAGCCTGGTACGGTGGCAGCCCCTACCTCGGACCTGACGCGACCATCCGCGCGGTCGGGGCCACTGGTACCACCCCCCCCTCCGGCACGATCGCGAACCCCCCCACTTCCGAAGCCGGCTTCGCTTTTATGTGGCACTCGCACAACGAGCGCGAGATCACCACCAACAATATTTTCCCGGGCGGAATGATGATGATGATGCTGGTTGATTCCCGGGAGTTCCAGATCAACGAGTCGAATTAACGAGGAGAAGATCGATGCGATTCAACTATCTCAGGGCGTCTTCAAAAGCGGTACTTGCGGTAACTGTTCTCCTCCTTGGAGTGAGTGTCTGCTTCGCCCAGTCGACGGTGAATCTGACGGCCGCGCCTGCCAACGCGGCCCTGCCGGACGGGCAACAAGTCCCGATGTGGGGCTACAGCTGCACCGGCGTTCCGGTTGCCGCTAATTGCGCCGCCCTGAACCCGAATGCCGGGACGAACTGGTCGCCGGTGGTGATTACCGTCCCCCCGGGCGACCTGACCGTCAACCTCACCAACAACCTGTCGTTTCCGCTGACTCCAAGTGGTTCGAACAGCGTGCCGACCTCTCTGGTAATCGTGGGTCAATTGGGGGGCGGCTTGGGAACAATAAGGACAACCGCGCCCAGTCCGACTCACGCTGTCCAGGGCACTACCTGGCCGATAGCCGGAGACAGCAGCGGCGCGACGTTCAACCCGCCCCCACAGGGCGATCGCATCCAGTCGTTCGCCACTGAAGTGGCGATCGGATCCACCACTCCGCTGATGTGGAAGGGTCTCAAGCCGGGCACCTATTTGATCGAGTCGGGAACGCACCCCTCCATTCAGGGGCCCATGGGCCTATACGGAGTGCTGGTTGTGACGACCGCGCCTACACTAACCGCGCGGGGCATAGCCTATTCGACCCCGCTTGTTAACTATGATGGTGAAATCCCGCTGGTGCTCAGCGAAATTGATGGCGCGCAAAATGCCGCAGTGGCTGCGGCGGTAACAACTACCGGTTTCAGCGCGACCGCCGCCCGAATCCTCAGGGATTCCGTCAGTTCAGTATCCGTTGCTCTCGACTCCGCAGGCAACCCGATCGGCGGCAGCGGTTACCACGTCGGCGACGCTGTAACATTTTCAGGCGGGGGCCCCTCGGTAGCCGCGACGGCTCAAGTCGCAAGTGTAGACGGTGCAGGTGGCATTACTTCTGTCACGGTCACCAATCCTGGCACAGGCTACTCGTCAGTTCCCAGCGTGTCCGTCACGAGCACCGGGAGCGGCGCGCAACTCGTAGTCGCGTTGTCTTTGGCGGGGGTAATGTGCAGTGACGGCGCTGCCGCCTGCTATCCGCCAGCGGTGAACTACGATCCGCGCTACTACCTGGTCAATGGCGTCGCACTTGACAGAACGAACTTGACGAAATCCGTATTCGCCACCACCCCTCCGATTGTCACCGGCACTGTCCTGGTGCGTTTCGTGAACGCTGGCCTGCGCATGCACGTTCCCTCGATCGTAGGGGCGCTAACACGATCCCCTGCAACTGCTGGGCTCTCGCTCATTGCGGAGGACGGAAATCCTCTTCCAGGAATTCCCAGGGTCCAGAGCGAAGTGTTCCTGGCTGCCGGCAAGACCTACGATGTCCTGATTAATGCACCGACGGCTATACCTCCTGCTACTCTTGCACCCCTGCCGGTTTTCGACCGCCAGTTGAGTTTGTCCACCCACAACCAACGTGATGGTGGTATGCAGGCCTACATTGGCGCAAATGGGGCTACAGTAGCCCCCTCCATCGGTCCGAGCGCAGTCGCCAACCCTGACTCCTACTTCCTGGTTCCGGGAAACACGTTGACGGTTTCTGACCCCAGCAAGGGCGTGATCGCCAACGACGTCGGTGTCTACGGCGTACAGGTGAAAACGGCTCCCACAAACGGGACACTCACCCTGAATTCGGACGGCACGTTTACTTACGTGCCGAACCCGGGAGCGACCTCAGACTCTTTCGTCTATCAGGCAAACGGCAATCCGTTGCTGAACGCTCAGGTAAGCATTAACGCCTGTGGCAGTGGCTGCCTCGGTGGGGCCCCTAAGGCGAACGATGATAGCTACACGAGCAACATCGCGGCCCGTCTGCAAATCGCGCCCCCCGGAGTGTTGGGCAACGATACCGATCCTCAGGGCCACCCCTTAACAGCCTCCGCTGCCACTAATGTCGCAGGCGGCACCGTCACGCTGAATCCGGATGGATCTTTCACCGCAGTGCCAACGGCACCACCAACCGGAAATGGAACGGCTACCGTGATCTTCCAGTACAAGGCGGTGAACTCTCAGAAGACCGCAAGTGCCTCAGCGATGGTTACGGTGACGTTCAATGGCGGTAGCGGCCTTCAGGTCAGGGTCTTGGATGCGCCGAGTACTCTGCCAGGGAGTACCCCAGTTGCGATCAACGACTACCGGTGGATTATTGAGGAAGACCGCACATTCCAAATTGATCCTGCATGCCAGGTGAATTCATCCCCGAGGCCAGCCAATTGTCCGCCCCTCCCGACTCCGAGCCTGGGGACCAATTTCCACACCAGCTACATGCCGCTGGTGGCGGCGGGCTGCGTGGGCAGGGTCGCCTGCGAATCTGGACAGACGGTGTTCGATCCGTCCTCCCAATCCCACTTGCCGGCCGTCTGCGATATCGGCAACGGAGCATGCCGCACGAATGCTGCGCAACAGGACCCGGTCGATCCTAGCCAGGTCCATCTGGACCCGAACAAGCGCTACTACATCTCGATTCTGCCCGGCGACGCCGGCAACTCGTTCAGCGCTGGTGCGGGCGCTCCAGTTAATTCAAGACCCTTCAGCATCGCTCAAGATTGCCCGTCGGGTCCCGGCGGTGCGGATTTTGCTCCCGGAACCGGAACTTGCGGACACGGCATGGGCGGTGCTCGGATTGCGCCTGCGCAGACCTCGGTGGATGTAAAGTTGGAAGAGACCCCTCTCCAGCCGACGAAGATCGCCGTGTTCGTGTTCGAGGATGACAACCCACTCAACGGCGAAAACGACGCGGGTGGAGGGGTCGACAACTTGGCAACCAACGAACCCGGGCTGGGAGGGTTTCAGATCACCCTCTTCGACGACGCTGGTGGCACCGGTGACGCGACCGGTCAGATGACATACGACATGTTCAACATGCCGTTGTCCAATAGCCTGGCAGGAACACCAGATCCAGCCCATCCGGGCAACGACGCATGCCCGATTACAAAGGCGAATGATGGCCTGGTCGGTATGATTGTCACCTGTCCGCATTTTGAGTCGGACGGGAAAACAGTGTCGCCCCTTGAGGGCCAGGCAGTCATTGCGAACATGATGCCGGGCAGATACGGCGTGGTGGCGACGCCAGGAGCTGACAGAATTGCCCGAGGAGAAGAGTGGCTGCAGACCAATACCCTGGACGGACAGAAAGCTCACGATGCTTTCATCAAGGTCGGCGGGCCAGCATACTTCCAGGAGTTCGGGCCGGGCGGATACCATGACGTCATCGGCTTCGCGAATCCGAAAATCATCAATGACCGCTTGCCTCTAATCTGCGCCAAAACAACGTGCTCCAATTCGGTCAAGGGCAAAGTCACGACCGCGCGCATGAGCCGCACGCCGGACCAGAGACTCTACAGCAGCGGTTCGCGCGACGCCCTCAGTTTCACCCAGTGCTACGTGAGCCTGGGCGATCCGGACAGCGCCGACATCGCGTTCACCAAGTGCGCCGCGGATGGGACCTTCAGCTTTTCGGGTATTCCGGATGGCAGTTGGAGATTAACCATCTTTGACCAGTGGAATGACCAGATCGTGGACGGCCTTGCGACACCAGTGGCGCTAGGCCCCAGTAACCGCAACGCCGATATGGGCGACATTATGGTCCAGCAGTGGCACACGAATATCTATACCCGGACCTTTTTTGATCAGAACGGTGACGGTGTCTCGAATATCGACACTAGAGGAGTCCCCTGCACGGCACCTAATACGCCGTCTGGGTGCAACGTAGACTACGGCAATCAGACCGAGCCAGGTCTGACGCTGCTTCCGACCAACATTCGATTCCGGGACGGCAGCTATTCCAACTTTAACAACACCGATCTGAACGGTTTCGCGGGGTTTAACGAGATTTTCCCCTTGTTCAACTGGTACGTGATCGAAGCCGATACCACGCGCTACAAGCAGACAGGTGTCCACGTGGTCTATGACGCCGGCGGACCCGCCGACGGCACGCCTGGCGGAGGTAACTCGCTGATTGGCTCCAACTTCGCCGACACGCTTGAAACAAACCATCTCC
>CATPCO010000234.1 GCA_955652925.1 uncultured Xanthobacteraceae bacterium
CAGGAGGTTGCGTTCGATGGCTTCGATCGTGCCCCGCACCCTCGGATCGCTCGCCGGCAGAAACCCGATTGCCGGAATGAGCAATAAGCTCGCGTCGACTTCCTTCGCGCCATAAAACTGGACGAACGTTGCAAGCTCGGCGTCGTAGCCGTGTCGGCAGATGTCCTCGTGAATCTCCCTCGCGATACGAATCCAGTCGTCGACCGGCCCTTCCAATCCGAATTCCTGCGCGCTCTTGATCCCGCGGTCGAACGCCACCCACGCCATCATCTTGGAGTGGGTGAAATGGCGGCGCGGACCGCGCACTTCCCAAATTCCGTTGTCAGGCTTGCGCCATGTCTGCGCGAGTTCGTCCAGGATTGCGCGTTCGATCGCCCATGCCGGCTCGCTTTTAGGAATGCCGCCCCGCCGCGCGTGGTAAAGCGCGTCGATCAGCTCGCCGTAGACATCCAATTGCAATTGCGCGTGAGCGGCATTGCCGATGCGCACAGGCTTGGACCCTTTGTATCCTGCGAGCCAGGGCACTTCCCATTCCCAGAGCCGGCGCTCACCGGCAATCCCGTACATGATCTGAACCTGGCCGGGACTGCCCGCCACCGCGCGCGCGAGCCAATTGCGCCAGGCGCTGGCTTCTTCGAAGTAGCCCGCGCCCATGAGCGCCAGCAGCGTCAAAGTCGCGTCGCGCACCCAACAGAACCGGTAGTCCCAATTTCGCTTGCCTCCGATTCTCTCCGGCAACGATGTCGTGGGCGCCGCCACGATCCCGCCGGTCGGAGCAAAGGTGAGCGCCTTCAACGTAATCAGCGAGCGCAGAACCGGTCGCGTCCAGCGTCCGGCTTCTTTGCATGTGGCTGCCCATTGTTCCCAAAACTGCTCTGTGTCCTGCAGGCCGCCGTGACAATCGGGAAGTTTCGGCGGCGGCAAGTGCGAGGGTGCATACGACAGGACGAACGGTACGCGCTCGCCGCTTTTGACGCTGAACTCGCCCACCGTCTTAAACTCTTCTCCGCGCACCGGGACCGGCGTGCGCAGGAGAAGCATCTGCGGCCCGGCGATCGCGCACAAAACACCCTCTTCATCCCGCGTTACCCACGGCACAGTCGCCCCATAATCGAACCTGATAATCAGCTCGGTGCGCATGCGCACCTCGCCGTCCAGCCCGATGACGAGCCGCATCAGGTCGCAGCCTTCGCTCTCCGGCGGCATGAAATCGACCAGTAGGACTTTGCCATCGCTGGTGTCGAACGTTGTTTCGAGAATCAGGGTGTTACCCCGGTAACGTCGGGAGACCCGAACCTCCTTGGCCTCGGGAGCAATGAGCCAACGGCCATTCTCGGGTCCGCCGAGCAGCGCCGCGAAGCAGGCGTCGGAATCAAAGCGGGGAATGCAGAGCCAATCGATCGAGCCGTCGCGCCCGACGAGCGCGGCGGTTTCACAGTCACCTATGAGGGCGTAGTCCTCGATTGGCAGAGGCACAGGATAATGCTCGAAAAGGCGCTGGCCGTGATGCGGTCTGATTATGTGCCCCAGGATTGGCCCGGAATAAAGAAGGTATACGGAGCCATTTCGGGGGTTTAGGCGAAGAAGTAGAGCCAGAGTCCGGCAAAGACGATCATGGGTCAAGTTCCCGGCGTTCCGGCGCAGCGAAGTTTGCACCTTTTTACTGCGGGCAGTGCGCCCAAGGTCGCAGCAGATAGGGAACGCTGTGCGAACAACTCCGTTCTCGCATCGGCATGTCCCTTCGTTGCTCATGCCGCCCATTCACAAAGAGGAGGGGCCGATGCAAGACATCGCATCTGAGCGCAGCCAGGGCGAGGCGCTTGGCGATCAGGAATTATTGCGGCTCGACGCCTATTGGCGCGCGGCGAACTACATGTCCGTCGGCCAAATCTATCTTCTGGATAATCCGCTCCTGCGAGAGCCATTAAAGCCCGAGCACATCAAGCCGCGTCTCCTCGGACACTGGGGCACGACGCCGGGGCTAAACTTCATCTATGCGCATCTCAACCGCGTGATCAAAGCGCGCGACCTCAACGCCATCTATATCTGCGGCCCCGGCCACGGCGGCCCTGGGATGGTGGCCAACACTTACCTGGAAGGCACCTACAGCGAGGTTTACCCTTCCATCGCACAAGATAGCGATGGGATGCGCCGCCTCTTTCGGCAGTTCTCCTTCCCCGGCGGAATCCCAAGCCATGCAGCACCCGAGACGCCCGGCTCCATCCATGAAGGCGGAGAGCTCGGCTATGCGCTCGCTCATGCCTATGGCGCTGCATTCGATAATCCGGACTTGATTGTTGCGTGCGTCGTGGGCGACGGCGAAGCCGAAACGGGTCCGCTCGCCGCTTCCTGGCACTGCAACAAGTTTCTCAATCCCGCCAGCGACGGAGCCGTGCTGCCGATCTTGCATCTCAATGGATACAAGATTGCCAATCCAACGATTCTCGGACGCATGGCCGACGATGAGCTCGCCGGATTATTTCGGGGCTACGGCTATGAGCCCGTTCTGGTTGCCGGCTCAGAGCCCGCAAAAATGCATCAACGCATGGCGGCAGTGCTCGACGGGGTGATCGAGCGCATCCAGCAGATCCAAGAGCACGCGCGCAAGCGCGCAAGCGGCGGCGAGAAGGAGGGCGAGCTACCGCGCTGGCCGCTCATCATTCTTCGCAGCCCGAAAGGATGGACCGGCCCGAAGGAAGTCGACGGCAAGAAAGTCGAAGGCTTTTGGCGGGCGCACCAGGTTCCCATCGACAACCCCCGCAAAAATCCTCAACACTTGCGCCTGCTTGAAGAGTGGATGCGCAGCTATCAGCCGGAAGCACTGTTCGATCACACCGGCCGGCTAATTTCTGAAATCGCCACCCTTGCGCCGGAGAAATCGCGGCGCATGGGCGCCAACCCCCACGCCAACGGTGGATCGCTCAAGCGCGCGCTCCGTCTGCCGGACTTCCGCGACTATGCCGTGGATGTGGCGAACCCGGGAAAAACCCAGGCCGAGGCGACCCGCATCCTCGGTTCTTATTTGCGCGACGTGGTGCGGTTGAACGCGGGGACCCGGAATTTCCGTTTAATGGGGCCCGACGAAACCGCATCCAACCGCCTCGACAATGTGTTCGAGGCAACCGATCGCGTGTGGATGGAGAAGATCGAACCCTACGATGTTCATCTCGCACCGCAGGGGCGCGTGATGGAGGTACTCAGCGAGCACCTTTGCCAGGGCTGGCTGGAAGGGTATCTGCTGACCGGCCGTCATGGTCTGTTCGCGTGCTACGAGGCCTTCATCCACATCGTGGACTCGATGTTCAACCAGCACGCCAAATGGCTCAAGGTGTCGCGCTCGCTGTCCTGGCGGCAGCCCATTGCTTCCTTGAACTACCTCCTCACCTCTCACGTCTGGCGGCAGGACCACAACGGCTTCAGTCACCAGGATCCCGGCTTCGTGGATCTCGTGATCAACAAGAAAGCCGATATCGTGCGCGTGTATCTCGCGCCGGATGCCAATTGTCTACTCTGGGTCATGGATCATTGCCTGCGTACCTACGATCGCATCAATGTGGTCGTCGCCGGGAAGCAACCGGCGCCACAGTGGCTCACCATGGAAGAGGCGATCAAACACTGCGATATCGGCATCGGCATTTGGGACTGGGCATCAAACGATCCGGACGGAAGCGAGCCCGACGTGGTCATGGCTTGTGCCGGAGATGTCCCCACCCTTGAGACGATCGCGGCGGTCAGCCTGCTGCGGGAGCATTTGGCCGATCTGAAGCTTCGGGTCGTGAACGTCGTCGATCTCATGACGCTCCAGCCCAAGGACGAGCACCCGCACGGCATCAGCGATGCCGACTTCGACGGGCTCTTCACGCGCAATCGGCCGGTCATCTTCGCCTACCATGGCTATCCCCACCTGGTTCATCGGCTGACCTATAAGCGCGCCAATCACGCGAACATGCACGTGCGCGGCTTCATTGAGGAAGGAACCACCACGACGCCGTTCGACATGGTGGTGCTCAACCGGCTCGATCGCTTCCATCTTGCGATGGATGTGCTTGAGCGCGTTCCCGGCCTCGGATCCAGGGCCGCGCATCTCAAGCAGCAGCTTCGCAACAAGCTGATTGAGCACCGCAATTATGTCGACCGCCACGGCGAAGACATGCCGGAAATTGCGAACTGGGGCTGGCCCTACAAGACGGCAGCGCGCGCCGGCGACTGAAGTAGCCCGGATGAGCGAAGCAATATCCGGGAACCATTTCCCCGCATTTCGCCCGTCTCCGCTAAGCTTCGACGGGCTAACGTGAGTGCGGCCGCCGAAGCCTTGGCAAAGGCGGCTTCGCTCATACGGGCTACGGTGCCTCGGCCCCAGAATTGAAGATGCGGTCGATGCGCCCCGCCATGATGAAATCGTTCTCGTGCAATCCTTTGATCTTCTTTGTGCGCAAGGAGATCTTCGCATAGCCCCAGCCGAAACTGATGTCGGGATGGTGGCCTTGTGATTCCGCAAGCTCACCCACCCGATCGACGAAGCTCAGCGCCTCGCGAAAGTTCTTGAATCGAAACTCGCGTTCGATGCGGTGCGCATCGTCTACAAGCTCCCATTGCGGAACCTCGGCATGGAAACGCTCGGCTTCATCCAGCGTCAGCGGCGGGACGCCGCCGCGGCATGGGGTGCAGATCCTTTCGGCAAGAGCATTTGCCATTTTCTCCTCCATTGGCGTCGGTCGGTCGATCGGCCCGAGTTCAGGCCGCGGTTTCTCTGGTGGTTGGCGCGCTGTGCGGAGAGCAGGGTGCAACACCGGTCAGCTTATGCCGGGAAGCTCCGGGACCCTTGCTTTCCTAGGTTTTGCACGCTATTTCCTCTTTCGAACAATGTCACAAACAGCCACGGGGAGCTTCCCCCGTGGTTCCCCAGGGAACCTCATGAACCTCGATGCCAAGACCGTCGCGGCGCTCGATGCCGGCGGCAAGCGCGACGTTATCTTCTTTGACAATGCGCTGAAAGGCTTCGGCTACCGTCTCCGCATCGGCGCGGGCGGCAA
>CATPCO010000235.1 GCA_955652925.1 uncultured Xanthobacteraceae bacterium
TTATGCGACTGCATATCGTGCCGCTCTTGATCCCGGCCTTTTTCGCGCTTAAGACGGTGCGGCGCTTCCTGTTTCGCACAGTCTCGCAGACGGCGGTGAACTACCGGGGAAGCAGCTTGAGCGAGGGGCGAGCGGGAACGGTTCACGGCGGTGACCGTTTGCCATGGGTGAAGACGGACTTGAACGGCGTGGATACCGACAACTTCGCGCCGCTGACTTCGGTGGACTGGCAGGTTCACGTGTATGGCGACGCCGCGCCCGAGGTCCAGGCAGTGTGTGATGGGCGAAAATTGCCACTGCGCGTCTTTCCATGGCGTCCGGAGGTGAGTCGAACGGGCCTGCGGCGCAATGCCGTTTATCTGGTACGACCTGACGGCTATGTGGCCCTGGCGGATTCTGCGGGCAGCGCCACTGCGATTACGTCCTATCTCGACGCACGCGAGCTCACACAGACGAGGTAGGAGCTTAATCGCGTGCGTCGTCACCACCACAGTCGCCTGCTCAGACCGTCCACCAATACGCAGAACTGCTCGTTCAGGTGTCAAAGGTGAACTTTGAACGGTTGCTGACAGATTCTGAGAAGTTTGAAACTTGGTTGAACGCCTTCGTGTCAATCCCGTAGACCGTCGCCGGGTAGACGGATGCTCCTTAATTCCCGAATCGTCGGCTATCCGGAAGTTGGCCGCGACATCCCTGCGGAGTTGGCAATGTTCACCGAAGCACTCACGCTCAAATTCAGCACAGCGCAGCGGCTGTTGAATGGAGACGAATGATGAATGAAGACCTAGAACATAAGGACCTAGCTCGCAGACTTTTATCAATGATCGACCATGCTCTCGCCAGCGGGCTTTCTCTTCCGCTCTACATGGTTTTGGCAAGTGTAAATGGGCAGATAGCTGCGCTCCGCTATGATCAGGCCATCCTAGTCTGGGATCGGGCGAGCGGACACCCGGTTGGCAGGGCGGCGACCTCGATTGTAAGTGTCTCTGTGAATACATACCGGATGGCATTCCTGCGTTGTGGGAACAGCTGCCGATCAACGTGTTTTTCTCAGACTCTGCAGGCAAAGCAACACGGGCGGTCTTAGAGGCCGATGGACAGCCTAAATGGATCAACTGACGAAAAACGAAGGGAGCAGGACGATGAACTGCCCGCGATGCGGCGCGCCCTAGAGTTTTTCCCTTTCCACGGCCTCAGCCGCGGAAAGCCTCCGGTCTACGTGAGGGGTTGAGCGCGGGGCACCTGATAGAAGTACGCAACGCCTTCCAACAGGTGCACCGCAAGTGGGACAGGGGACGGAGGATAACTCTTTGGGCGTGAGCGCCTTAATTTTCATTCGACCAGGATGCGACAACAGGCCTTTGGAAGTCTGCTCAATTGTGAACGGTTTCTAATAGAGGGAGAGGCGCGATGAGAACACATCAAAGCTACCTGACACCAGACGAAATGATCGCCGTGCTGAAGGCGTCGAAAGAGCGATCGGCGCGCGATTGGGCGATGGTACTGGTCCCCTGTCGTCACGGAATGCGCGCAAGCGAGATCTGTGGACTACGGCTCGACGACGTGGACCTGAAGCGCCAGGCGATCACGGTGCGCCGGATGAAGGGCAGTCTCGACACGGTCCAGCCGCTCTACCCTCATCGTGGCGCCACTGCTCGACGAGCTGGCGGCGCTGCGAGCGTATCTCCGCGATCGTGAAGCTGATGGTTCGGATTTCCTTTTCGTCAGCCAGAAGGGCGGCAGGCTGCATCGCAGCCAGTTCTTTCGCGTGTTCCAGGCGATTGCCGAAGCCGCGGGACTGTCGGCAGAGAAACGACACCCGCACGCGCTGATCAGCTCGACGATGGTGTACGTTCGCACGTCCGATGTGCAAGCATCCGAGGCCGTCCAGGCTGCGCTGATGGGCGCGTTCTGACCTATACAGCCGCGTCGCACAACAGTTGGGGGTAGACCCGCCGCACGTCCGCTATGTGGCGCGCGGCCAGCGGCATTCTGAGGCTATCTCAGCTGCGCTCAAGAAAGAGAGCGAACGGCTCTTCAACGGAGAGGAACAATGAGAGTCGCAATCTACGCCCGAGTGAGCACCTCAAACAACGGCCAAGACCCAACGATGCAGACGCGCGAGCTTCGGGAATACGCCGAGCGCCGCGGCTGGGAACTTGCCGGGGAGTACATCGACATCGGCATCTCTGGCACGAAAGAGCGTCGCCCGGAGTTGGACCGGCTAATGCAGGAAGCCCACAAGCGGCGCTTCGACGTTGTAGCAGTTTGGCGCTTTGACCGCTTCGCGCGTAGCGTGTCGCACCTGATACGCGCACTAGAAACCTTCCGAGCCTTGGGAATCGAGTTTGTGAGTCTGTCCGAATCCGTGGACACCTCGACGCCCACTGGCAAGATGGTCTTCACCGTCCTGGGCGCTGTGGCCGAACTGGAGCGCTCGCTTATCGTCGAGCGCGTAAAGGCAGGTTTACGGAATGCGAGAGCCAAGGGCAAACGGATCGGTCGGCCCAAGGTGGACGCGGACGCCTCGCGGATTGCAACTCTTCGCAAATCAGGCCGTTCGTGGAGCGAGATCACCCACGAGACAGGGCTTACCCAATGGAGCCAACAAGCTAGGCTAGGGTGCGGACCAGAGCACCTTACGGCCTTTGCCAAGGAGTAAGACGGAGGCCGCGGGTTTTCGTTCCTTTTGGCCCGTGCCGACGACCACGTCGCGCCTGCCGAGGATGGTCGAAAACCCTTCGTTGTCCGCTATTTCAAGGCCTGGCCCTCCGGCATCTTCGCCGAGATTCACACTAAGGCTTCCTGCGGAGCCGCTCATGTTGAAGCTGGAACCCCCAGCTGAGGAGTTCATCCACAGCGTTGAGATTTCTTTGCCCGCCGGGTTTCTCAGAACCAGGGATGACCCGGCTGGACGGGCTACTATGGTCGCCTGGGCGGTTCCGGATTCGTCGAAAAGGTCCAGTCCAGGTGTACTGTCTCGGACCGCAAGGCTTGCCCGAATCTCTTTTTCGTAGAGGCCCAAACCAAAGAAAGCCGTGTTCGCCCCGAGTCGAATTTGTTCGTTGGTTTCTGGTCTGAA
>CATPCO010000236.1 GCA_955652925.1 uncultured Xanthobacteraceae bacterium
GCAGCCCCTTCGGCCGGGACGCAAGCACGATCTGTTTGACTGCGGGCTTAGTCATGATCCTCTCCCAACAACGCGATCGAAGTTCTCACGCGGGCACAACGGCCTTGGCGCGCTGCGCCTCACCCTGACCAAAGGAGATGTTCTCGCCGGGAACTTCGTAGAGCGTGATCAACATGTCGTCAGGCGACACGCCGGCGGCCGCGGCGACGCGCGTGTTGATGTCTTTCAAGAGGGCCAGCCGCGTCTCCTTTGGCCGCCCCTGGATGAAGGTTACGTCGAGAATGATCAGGTCGTCGGTATAGTGCATGCCGACGAACGACCGCGTGTGAAGAAACCGGTTCTTGGGAAACTCGAAGATCAGCTGGTAGAAGTCCTCGGGCGGCACGCGCAGCGTGTTCATCAGCGCGGCCTGGATGGCGCCGGATACCTTGGCGATCCGATGCTTGTCATAACGACCTTCGACAACGTGAATTTTGGCAAGCGGCATGACATAGTCTCCTTTTGGATCTCGCGTTTTTAGAGCGGGATGATTTTTCTTCGAATCATCATCCCGCTCTAGCTCTTTGTTTGAGCATGATCTTCTTCCGAAAACCGGTTCCCACTTTTCGGGATCATGCTCTAATGCAGCGTTTCGATGGCGAGCGCGATGCCCTGGCCGCCACCGATGCACAGTGTGACAACGCCGCGCTTGACGCCGTCGCGGCGCATGGAATGGATGAGCTTGGTGGCGAGCACTGCGCCGGTCGCGCCGATCGGATGGCCGTGGGCGACCGCACCGCCTTCGACGTTGACGATTTCCTCGGGGAGCCCAAGCTCGCGAGCGACGACAATGGCGATGGCCGCGAACGCTTCATTGATCTCGGCGCGCTCAATCGACCGAATGTCCCAGCCGGCACGCTGCAAGGCCTGCCTGACCGCGGGCACGGGTCCCAATCCGAACATGCCCGGCTCGACCGCAGCGATGCCATACGAGACGAGGCGTGCCGTTGCGCTCATGCCGCGCTTCTCGGCCCACGCCTCGTCTGCGAGCACCATGGCGCAAGCGGCGTCGTTCAGCCCGGGCGCGTTGCCGGCGGTGATGGTGCCGTTGGGACGAAAAGCCGGCTTGAGCCGCGCCAGTGTTTCGATCGTCGTGTCGGGCCTGTTGTGCTCGTCCTTGTCGAACTGCGCTGATCCCTTTTTGCCGGGCACTTCAACCGCAACGATCTGCGGCTTGAAATGACCGCCGGCCTGCGCGGCGGCAAACCGCTGCTGCGATCGCAATGCCCAACGATCCTGCGCCTCGCGCGTGACCTGATATTTCTCGACCAGATCTTCCGTATGCCAGCCGGAATGTGCGTCCGAGAACGCGTCGTTCAATCCGTCGCGCAGCACGCTGTCATAGAGGGCGCCGTCGCCCAGGCGGTAGCCCCAGCGGCCACGCGCGACAAGATACGGCGCCTGATCCATGCTCTCCATGCCGCCCGCAACGGCGACATCGACGTTGCCGAGCGCGATCTCCTGCGCCGCCGAGACGATGGCCTGGGCGCCCGAGCCGCACACGCGGTTGACGGTCATCGCAGGCGTCGTGACCGGAAGTCCCCCGAGAACGGCTGCCTGCCGGGCGGGGTTCATCTTGGTGCCGGCCTGCACGACATTGCCCATGGCGACTGTTTCGATCTCGTCGGCGCGAAGCCCTGCGCGCGTTACGGCCGCTTTGATGGCTACCGCGCCAAGACTGGGAGCGGGCACGTCCTTGAGAGTGCCGCCGAAGGTGCCGATCGCCGTGCGAACCGGCTCGGCGAAGACGACTGAACGTTGCGATGTCATGACAGAGTCTCCTCAACGAAGGTCAATTTCTGATCGCGTGCTCACATGAGATTTCGTTAGCCGTGCGCAGTTCGCCGTTCCTGCGGATGCGCCGGGGCCAATGAAAGCGCAGCGGGCCGAACCAGGCACCTCCGGCAACTGCCGCGGCGTTGATGAGGCCGAATGCCGCGAGCGCAAGCGCGAGCGAAACAAAGACGTTGGTGAGATCCCCGCTTAGGCGCAGCGCCAGCCAGCCGCCGATGGCCGCAATGGCGAGCCGCGTCACATTTGCGATCAGCGGCCAGAGCAGGCGTCCGGCGCCTTGCGAGGCGAAATAGAGCGCCATGCCGAGGCCGAAAAGGCCATAGAACGGGCCCACCACGCGCAGATAGCGCGAGCCGGCGTCGAGCATGGCGGGATCGCGATCAAACAGAAGCAACCACGCGTGCGGGAAAGCGGCTGCGACGAGGCCGATCGTCTCGCATAGGAAGGCCGCGATCGCGGCGCCAATCCAGGCGACGCGCAATGCGCGCTCGCGTTCGCCCGCGCCGATATTTGTTCCGACCATGGCAACGAGCGGACCGCCGAGTCCGAAGACGAGTGGAACGAGCAGGTACTCGATGCGAGAGCCGGTCCCGTAGCCTGCGATCGCGGCGGAGCCGAACCCGCCGGCGAGCCCGGTGGCAATCGCGATCGTCAGGTTTGTGCCGACCGTGATCAGGGCTGCGACTGCACCAACACGCAGAATTTCCCGGAAGAGGGCCCAGCGCAAGGCGAACCCGGCGAGCGAGAGGCGGATCAGACTGCGCGGCGAGTGCAGATAAATGAGCAGCGCGAGACTGCCCAATGCATAGAACGCAATGACCGCCACGGCGCCGCCGGCGATTTCAAGCCGCGGAAACGGCCCCCAGCCGAAGATCAGACACGGAGACAAGGGGATCAGCAGCGCAGCGCCGGCGCAGGTGACGACGGCGGGCACCGCCATATTGCCAGTGCCGCGGATAACGTTGGCGAGGGAGTTGAAGATCCAGAGCAGGATCGCGCCTGCGAAGATCACGTTGGAATAGATCAGCGCCGCGGCAAGCGAGGCGCCTGTGCCACCCATTGCGCCATAGAGCCAGCGTCCGCCGACAAGCACGCTCAGCGTGAAGGCAAGCCCGAAAATTGCACCGATCGCGAGCGCGTGCAGCGCCAGCGCATTCGCGTCGGC
>CATPCO010000237.1 GCA_955652925.1 uncultured Xanthobacteraceae bacterium
CACTGACTCTCATTGGTCATCGTCCGCGAAGGCGGACGACCCAGTAAACACAGGAAATGGAATTTGGGACGAGCGTCCCTCAATGGCTCGGATGTCGATTACTGGGTGCCCCGCCTTCGCGGGGCATGACAACCGAAGGGTATTAACGCGCAACAGAAGCACTGACTCTCATTGGTCATCGTCCGCGAAGGCGGACGACCCAGTAAACACAGGAAATGGAATTTGGGACCAGCGTCCCTCAATGGCTCGGATGTCGATTACTGGGTGCCCCGCCTTCGCGGGGCATGACAACCGAAAGGTATTAACGCGCAACTACGCCGCGACACTGGTGCCGCCATCGTAAAGGTGGCAGGTCACCAGCGCCTCGCCCGCGCGGACATCCCGTGGCACGCTTGCCCGGCAGCGCGGCCCCGCTTCGGGACAGCGCGGATGAAAGGTGCAGCCGCTCGGGGGATCAAGAGGATTGGGAAAGGCAAGTCCAAGCCCGGTGTCAGGCACGCCGAGGCCGGGCTCCGGCGTGAGCACGGATGCAAGCAGCGCCTTCGTATAGGGATGGCGCGGGGTGCGGAACAGCGCTTCCGTCTCGTTCTCCTCGACGATACGGCCGAGATACATGACCGCGACCCGAGTCGCGATATGCTCCACCACCGCAAGATTGTGACTGATGAGGATGTAGGTGAGGCCGAAGGTCTGCTGGAGATCGCCCAGCAGATTGAGAATCTGCGACTGGACCGAGACGTCCAGCGCCGAGGTCGGCTCGTCGCAGATCACCATCTTCGGCCGCATGATCAGCGCGCGCGCAATGGCGACGCGCTGACGCTGTCCGCCCGAGAGTTGTCCGGGATAAGAGAGGTAAAGCCGCGGCGGCAATCCCACGAGACTCATTAGCCGCTCGACTTCGGCGCGCCGTTGCGCGGCATCGCCCATGCGATGCACGACGAGCGGCGCGGCGATAATCGCGCCGACTGTGCGGCGGGGATTGAGGGAGGAATAGGGGTCCTGAAACACCGGCTGCACGCAGCGGGCCAAGGCGCGCGCGCCGAGGCTTGCTACCGGCCGGCCGGCAACAAAGATCTCGCCCGCGGATGGAGCGAGAAGCCCAAGCAGCATGCGGGCCAAAGTTGATTTGCCGCACCCGGATTCGCCGACAATGCCGAGCGCTTCCCCGCTGCGGATGGTCAGCGAGACGCCATTGACCGCGCGCAAGTCGCGTCCGCTGCCGAAGAGCCCGCCGCCAACGCGGAAGCGGCGCTCCACATTGCGCATCTCGGCAAGCGGCTCAATCATTCATTCTCATACGCGCCGCCAAGCGCGGCGGAGTAGCGCTTGATCGAGATGTCCAGGATCCGCTTCGCGTCCCTTGCTATGACCCGGTCAAAATAATGACCGTAGATCACGTCGAACTCGAACGGCTCCAGCGCGCTGCCGATTGCGGTCACCTGCCGCGCGGAGAGCGGGATGAGATTGGGATAGCTGCGCATGAAGCTCAGGAATTTCCGATCCGTCGTCACGGTCGCGATATCCGACGAGCACAGCACGCCGCGGCCGCCGGCGCCCTTGCCCCAATGGAGCACGCTACCGCCCGGGAAATGACCGCCGCAGCGCACCAACGTCACCTCGGGCAGAACGCGCAGTGTCTCGCCCTCCCACAGCTTGATGCAGGGATCAGGACGCATGATCCAGCGCTGGTCCGCGGCGTGCAGGTGGATCGGTACGCCGCCGAACGCGCGGCTCCACTCCACCATGGTCGTATAGAAGTGCGGATGCGATATGCCGATAGCGGCAAGCCCGCCGAGGCCCTTGATCAGGTCAATGGTCGCGGCATCGAGCATGGCGATGGTATCCCACAGGACATTGCCGTTCGCCGTGCAGACAATGAGCGCGCGCTGGCCGATGGCAAAGGACGGCTGAGTGCCGATCCCGATCAAGCCCGGCTCATGCTGGCGATAGGCGTTGAAATGCCCCCCAGCCAGAGCCGCCGGCGTCGTCCAGGTCTGTCCTCGTGGCGGAACGTATTGCCGCTCCTCCTCACAGATCGTGCATTGGCCCGGTGCGACGCTGCTGGGGGGATATTGCGTGCCGCAGGCGGTACAGATGAAAGCGTCCATGCCGCTGCTCCAAACACCCGGTTTTGTGGCGGATCAGGGGGATCCGTCGCATCCATGGGAGGTTGGGCCTTAAGGATCGTGTAGCGGTTCGCCGCTAGGCTAAGCGGCTGAGCCGCGGCATTCTCCTTCGCCAACCACCATATTGTGTGCATACTTGCGGTTAAGCCTGTACCCCCCAAGGGGCGGAATTGTCGAGTAAACAGTAGGCCTCGGTCATCGCCGGCAAATGGCAGTCGAATTTGTCAGGAACGAAGAGGGATTCCGCGCCGGCCCGGAGGACGCCATCATTTTGCCGCTGGTTACAGCGGCGCTCGTTCTCAAGCGCCTCCTCAAAACAGTCTTTCTATTCCTTGTCCGGCTGCTGGATTGGTCCTTCCCCGTCGTAATGCTGCTGATCCGGTTTCCGCTGTTCACGGTGAGAGTACTCGGCGATGGAACCATTGGTGCTGTGCGCTGGCTCATCACGTGGCTCCCTCTATCCGAGCAAATCCGGCAGAACTGGCAGGATGTTGTTGGCCGGAGATGGGCATGGCTGCGCGCAAAGCTCAGCTACAAGGCATTTGAAGACGCTCTTCACGACGTCTTCGAGCGGGGAATGGCTTGGGTTTTCGTCACCTGCAAGGCGCTCACCCCCAGTCAGGCCTTGGCGGTCATATCCTGTGCCGTGCTCTGGCTGCCGGTTTCGCTGGTTATCGCAACTGGGATGCACGCGTTATTGCTGGCCTATGCCACGGTGTTGCCGGCCTGGATGCAGTTTCTCCATCCCCTTGCAACGCTTATTGCCAAGAGCAAGCTCCTGGTCCTGCCGGCTTACCCGGCGGCGTGGCCGCAAGCCAAAAAGCACCCATTGGTACACGCGCTGGGCAGGAGCTACGAAAACCTCGCGGCGCTTTATCTCGTCCGCAAGCTGGGATGCCGCTACCGGCAGACGCAGGACGCCGCGGGCAATGCCGCTGATGCGGTTGCGGGCGCCGCCTCGTCCGTGGGGCTGTCGCAGGCGTGCAACACGCTTTCACGTGCGTTCAACGGCGCCGTTGCGGCGCTCGTCCGAATCTGCATGCGGGGCACACGCTGCGCCGTCTCTCTTCTGTCGCGGATGTGGGTGATTGGCCCCATTATCAGGAACTACGAATCTCATTACCGCAGCGCGTCACGGCTCGGCGGCCAAAAAGCGAGCGAAAAGCTCAGCGGCTTTTACGAGCGCTGGTCGGTCAAATTCACGGCCCAGTATTACGAGGCCAAGGCCCGGGAGAAAGCCGCAAAGGCCTGCTCTGACCGGATCTGATCTGTTTCGTGCTCAGCGGTGGACGACCGGGGCATCTCCGTACGTTACGCGATACACCGCGCCGTTCCAGTCGTCGGAAAAAAGGACGGATCCATCCTTCATCACATGCAAATCTACCGGCCGCCCGATATAGTTGTTGTCTTGCAGGAAGCCGGTGATGAACGGCTCGACTGATCTAACTGTTCCGTCGTCGTTCAGTTTGACGAGGACGATATCGCCGCCAAACTTAACCGTTTTGTTCCAGGAACCGTGACGCGCGATCAGAATGGCCCCGCGATACTCGGCTGGGAACATGTCACCAGTGTAGAAGCGCATACCTAGCGGGGCCGAATGCGGCCCGAGCAGCACGAGCGGTTGCGTGAACTCGGCCTTGCAATCATGTCCCCAGCCAAACTCGGGATCTGGCATGTTGCCCTGATGGCAATACGGGAAACCGAAATTGTCCCTGCCCGGGTTGGCCAGGCGATTGAGCTTATCCTCAGGAAACTCCTCGGAAAGCCAGTCGCGCTGATTTTCCGTGAAGTAGAGTAGCTTGCTGACGGGGTGCCAGTCCATTCCAACTATTTGACGAATCCCACGGGCGACCACTTTCATGTCGCTGCCATCCAGATTGATGCTGCGGATCTGGGCATGCGCGGCCGACGGCATGCAGATGTTGCAAGGCGCGCCGACCTGGAAATACAGCTTGTTGTCGGGCCCGATGGTCAGGAACTTCCAGCCATGGGGCTCGTCCTTCGGCAGATCGTCGTAGATGAGGACCGGCTTCGGCGGGTTGTCGAGATTGTCCTCGACCTTCTCGACCTTGGAGATTTTCGACAGCTCCGCG
>CATPCO010000238.1 GCA_955652925.1 uncultured Xanthobacteraceae bacterium
CTGCTCGCCGACAATCCGGCTTATGAGCATATGCTGGCCGAACCCGTAACGGCGCTGGTGGTGTCGCTCGCTCCGGCATACGACGCGATCGTGGCGCCGGCGACGAGCAACGGCAAGAACATCATGCCGAGGGTCGCCGCGCTCCTCGATGTGATGCAGATTTCCGACATCGTCAAAGTGATTGCTCCCGATACGTTTGAGCGGCTCATTTACGCCGGCAATGCCCTGCAGACCGTGCGTTCGCGCGATAAGATCAAGGCGATCACTGTGCGAACCTCCACCTTCCAGCCGACGGGTACCGGCGGCAGCGCGCCCATCGAAGACGTGCCGGCGGAGATCGGCCCCGATCTGGCCAGCTTCGTCGGAGAGGAGCTCTCGCGCTCCGAGCGTCCCGAGCTGACATCGGCCAAGATCATAATTTCCGGCGGACGGGCGATGCAAAGCCGGGAAAACTTCACCAAATACATCGAACCGGTTGCGGACAAGCTTGGCGCCGCGGTGGGAGCCTCACGAGCCGCCGTGGATGCCGGTTACGCCCCCAACGACTGGCAGGTAGGACAGACCGGCAAAGTCGTCGCGCCCGAGCTCTACATCGCAGTCGGAATATCCGGCGCCATCCAGCACCTTGCCGGGATGAAAGATTCGAAGGTCATCGTGGCCATCAACAAGGATGAAGATGCCCCGATTTTCCAGGTCGCAGATTACGGTCTCGTCGCAGACCTCTACCAGGCGCTGCCCGAACTCGCGGCAGAGCTCGGTAAGCTTGGCCGTTGATCAAGCAGCAAACCGGGACTGGCGGCACCTGACCGGAACGCGATAGAACAGGCGAATGAACATGATCGAAGTCAAAGAACGGCCCAAGGCTCGTTCCGACAGCACAAATTCTCCGCTTCGAAAGATCGGCATCATCGGCGCAGGACAGATGGGCAGCGGCATTGCCCACGTCGCCGCTCTCGCGGGATTCGAGGTCAAGCTTAACGACGTTTCGTCCGATCGCCTCAAAGCGGGAATAGCCACCATCAACGGAAACATGGCGCGGCAAGTCAGCCGCAAACGGATTACCGAGGAGGAGCGTCAGGCCGCGCTCAAGCGTATCGTCCCTGCCGAGGCATTCGAAGCTTTCGGCGACTGCGATCTTGTGATCGAGGCAGCGACTGAGAAGGAAGATGTGAAACGCACGATCTTCTCCAACCTGTGTCCGGCGCTCAAGCCTGACGCCATTATCGGCAGCAACACATCGTCCATCTCCATCACTCGGCTCGGGTCCTCTACCGATCGGCCAGAACGCTTTATCGGGATTCATTTCATGAATCCCGTGCCCCTGATGGAGCTGGTCGAGCTCATCCGCGGCATCGCCACCTCCGACGCGACATTTGACACGACCAAGCAGTTCGTCGCCAAGCTGGGCAAGACAATTGCGGTGGCCGAGGATTTCCCGGCCTTTATCGTCAATCGCATCCTGTTGCCGATGATCAACGAGGCGATTTACACGCTCTATGAGGGCGTGGGCAATGTCGAGGGGATCGACACCGCGATGCGGCTTGGCGCCCACCATCCCATGGGCCCGCTCGAACTCGCTGATTTCATCGGGCTCGACACTTGCCTTTCGGTCATGCAGGTCCTGCACGAGGGCTTGGCCGATTCCAAATACCGGCCTTGTCCGCTGTTGGTGAAATACGTGGAGGCAGGCTGGCTTGGCCGGAAGACTCAGCGCGGCTTCTATGACTATCGCGGCGAGAAGCCGGTGCCGACGCGGTAGGGAGAGCAGACGAAAGAGCCGGTGGGCGGATTAGAGCTCGCCTTTGGTCCCCGGCGTCCGGAGTGCAGCGCTGATCAGCGCCACCCCGTCCGGACTTGCCCATTCCGCCGGCCCGGCAATGGTGCCGATCTCGCAACCGGATGGATCAATGAGGAGCGTCGTCGGCATCCCGATGGCGCGCCCGATTGCTTTCAGGTCCTGAAAAATCCTGGCGCTGGAATCGGCGTAATAGGCGAGCTTGTCCACTCCGCTGTCCCGCAGCCAGGCGCGCGGCTTCTCGGGATCGCGCGTATCGATATTGACGGCGACCACTTCAAAGCGCGTTCCGCCGAGCCTCTGCTCGAGCGCGTTGAGCGCCGGCATCTCCTTGCGGCACGGCACACACCAGGTTGCCCACAGATTGAGGAGCACGGTACGCCCACGCCATTGCGAGAGATAGCGCTCACCGGCATTTGCATCGCGAAAACTCAGATCAGGCACTGCCACGCCGCGTTCGGCTACCGCGAATGCGGCGAGTTGGCCATGCGCCAGCGGCGCAATACGGCGAGCAAGCTCAAGGGCGGCGCCGCAGCTCGCCTGGGACGCATTGCGCGTGAAGGCCGCCATCCCGTATACCGCGAGCGCGACTAAGCCAGCCGCAAGGCCAATCCCGTAGATCAAGCGCTGGCGCCCGCGCACGGCGAATAGCGGCTGGTGGGGACTGATACTCATCGGCGGCTGAATAAATGGAAGTGTTGCACCCGCGAGCGAGCCATGGCCAACAAGATGTGGGGCGGGCGCTTCTCGCGCAATCCCGACGCGATCATGGAGGAGATCAACGCGTCCATTGATTTCGATCAGCACCTTTTCCGCCAGGACATCGCCGCGAGCAAGGTCCACGTGGCGATGCTCGCCAAACAAGGCATCATCCCGGCGCACGATGCCAATCGGATTACTCACGGTCTAGACACGATTCTGTCAGAGATCGAGCAAGGCAAGTTCAAGTTCGAGCGGTCGCTGGAAGATATCCATATGAACGTGGAGAACAGGCTGGCTGAGCTCATCGGTCCAGTGGCGGGACGGCTGCATACCGCGCGCTCCCGAAACGACCAGGTGGCAACCGATTTTCGGCTATGGGTGCGAGAGAGCATCGATGCCGTTGACGCGGCGCTTGCCTCATATCAGCGCGCCCTTGCAGACAGGGCACTGGAACACGCGGACACGCTCATGCCCGGCTTCACTCATCTCCAGCCTGCCCAACCCGTCACACTCGGCCATCATCTGCTCGCTTACGTGGAGATGGCAGAGCGTGACCGCGGCCGTTTCCGGGACACGCGCAAGCGATTGAACCAGTCCCCACTGGGGGCCGTGGCGCTTGCAGGAACCGCCTTCCCCATTGACCGGGGTGCAACTTCGAAAGGGCTGGGCTTTGATGCGCCGATGGCAAATTCGATCGATGCCGTGTCCGACCGGGATTTCGCGCTTGAGGCTCTTTCGGCGGCGGCGATCACGGCGGTGCATTTGTCGCGTTTCGCCGAGGAGATCGTGATCTGGTGCTCGCCGCTCATGGGCCTGATCACACTGTCGGACCGATTCACCACCGGCTCGTCGATCATGCCGCAGAAACGCAATCCGGACGCAGCCGAGCTCGTGCGCGCCAAGGCCGGCCGCATCATCGGTGCCTTGCAGACGCTGCTGGTGGTGATGAAGGGCCTTCCGCTTGCCTATCAGAAAGACATGCAGGAGGACAAAGAGGGCACCATCAACGCGTTCTCCGCGCTGATGCTTTGCGTTGCCGCAATGACCGGGATGGTCGGGGATATGACGCCCAACGTTGACCGGATGCGAGCGGCGGCGTCCGAAGGCTATTCCACCGCGACCGATCTGGCGGACTGGCTCGTGCTCACGCTCAATTTGCCGTTCCGGGAGGCACACCGCATGACAGGGCAGATTGTGGCGCAGGCGGCCGCCCAAAAAGTTGCATTGCACGAGCTTCCGCTTGCCGCGCTGCAGACGGTGGAACCGCGAATCACCGCAGACGTTTTTGCGGTCCTCTCTGCGGAGAACTCGGTGAGAAGCCGTGCCAGTCAAGGTGGCACGGCGCCCAAGCTGGTGCGCCGGGAAGCGACCAAGTGGCTCAAGGCACTTGCGAAACAGGGCGCCTAACGCGTCGTCATGCTCTCGCCGCTTCGCTGCGGTCTCATGCTACAATCGATTGAGGAGAGCCGACTTGAACCCTTCGTTAAGCATCCGGTTGGGCCGCGCCGTCGCGCTGGGCGCGCTCGCCGGAGCGTTTTTGTGCGCGCTCACGCTTGCGGGCTGCGGACGCAAGGGAGGGCTCGACCCTCCGCCGGTAACGTCGGCCGTTCCCGCCCAGCCGGGGCCGCAGCTGGAGGGCAGTTCCGCCCAACCTCCGCCTCCGGTTGCGCCCACGCGCAAGAGCACCTGGCTGGATTGGCTGGTCAACTGACGCAGAGTTTAAGGAATGCATCATTTTGCGTATCGCAACGGCGTGCTCCACGCCGAGGCGGTGAATCTTCTTGATCTCGCGCGCTCAGTCGGCACCCCATTTTATTGCTACTCGACGGCGACGCTTACCCGGCATTTCGACGTGTTTGCGCAAGCCTTCTCCGATGTGCGGGCGATTGTCTGCTATGCGCTGAAGGCAAATTCCAATCAGGCCGTCATCAAAACCCTTGCCAGCCGGGGCGCCGGCGCAGACGTGGTATCTGGAGGAGAGCTCTTGCGTGCCCGCGCAGCGGGCATCCCCCCGGACAAGATCATGTTTTCGGGGATTGGCAAGACGGCGGCGGAGCTCGCGCTTGCCGTGGACGAAGGCATCCTATGCGTCAACGTAGAATCGGAAGCTGAGCTCGAGCTGCTCTCATCGATTGCCGCTGCGAAGGCGCGCAGCGCGCGGGTTTCGGTGCGCGTAAATCCTGACATCGACGCGAAAACCCACGAAAAGATCGCGACCGGAAGGGCCGAAAACAAGTTCGGGATTCCGATCAGCCGCGCACGCGAAGTCTATGCCTTGGCAGCCAAGCTCCCGGGCCTGACGGTGACGGGTGTCGATATGCATATCGGCAGCCAAATTACGAAGCTCGATCCGTTCGACAACGCGTTCGCCCTGCTCGCCGATTTCGTGCGGACCTTGCGCGGCGACGGGCACCCCATCACCCATATCGACCTGGGAGGGGGGCTGGGCATTCCCTATGGCGGCGGCACCGACCCGCCGCCTGATCCACATGCCTATGCCGCGGTGGTAAAGAGCGCTACTCGCGATCTCGGCTGCACGCTCATATTCGAGCCTGGACGGGTGCTCGCCGGCAACGCGGGCATCCTGGTGACGCAGGTGCTCTATATCAAACGCGGCGAGCGCAAGACCTTCGTCATTGTCGACGCCGGCATGAATGATCTTATTCGGCCCACGCTCTATGAGGCCCACCACGAGATCAGGCCCGTGCGGGAGCGCCCAGAAGCTTCCGGCGTGACCGTCGACGTGGTCGGCCCGGTTTGCGAGTCCGGCGATTTCCTCGCGCTGGATCGAACAATGAACCAACCCGACCCCGGGGACTTGCTCGCCGTGATGAGCGCCGGTGCGTATGGGGCAGTCGAGGCGAGCACCTATAATACCCGTCCGCTCATACCCGAAGTCCTTGTCCGAGAAGGAGAATGGGCGCTGGTACGGCCGCGCCTCGCAGCCGCGAGCCTGATCGCGCTTGACCGGCTGCCCCCTTGGTTGTGAAGACCCTATTCAGGGGCAATATCAGGCCGATGAACCATTTGCGGATGTCGCCGTTTTGATCGCATGTGCCTTCCTTTTGCCCGCTGGAACGGGATACTTGCGTGGTACTATCTACAATGGGGCGAGATTCTTTGGTCTCTGGAGATTTCGTGAACGAGCACCCCCCGGAAGCCCCGACGCCACAATCTAATGGCGCTTCCCCTTTGGGCGGGAATGATTTGCTTCCGCGGGCTCTTCGACGCGCGCGCTGGACCATTTTCTGGGAAAGGCTTTGTCCGGCTGCGGCGTCGCTTGCGACCGTAATCGGGCTGTTTCTCGCCGTATCCTGGCTCGGGACCTGGCTCTGGTTGCCCGCTTACGGCCGAGCGATTGGGCTCGGAATTTTCTTTCTTCTCACCGCCGCGGCGTTTGCACCAATCTTTACGCTACGCGTCCCGAACCGCACGGACGCTCTCAGGCGGCTCGACCGCAATTCCGGCCTTGCGCATCGGCCAGCGACCGCCATGTCCGATGCGATTGCCGTCCCCACTGCGGATCCCCACGCTCTCGCGTTATGGCGCGCTCACATTGAGCGCGCTCTGCGCGCAGCCAGGACTCTGCGGGCCGGCGTGCCGCGGCCGCGACTTGCGTTGCGCGATCCCTTTGCGCTTCGCGCGCTTGTGCTGGTTCTTGCGGTCTCCACGTTCATTGCCGCCGGGGGTGAGCGGACAAAGCGCCTTGCCGCCGCCTTCGACTGGCAGGGGGTGATGGCGGCAGCCAATTTCCGCATCGATGCCTGGGTCAGTCCTCCCACTTACACCGGAAAACCGCCCGTGATTTTGCCCGGCTTGCATCCGGGCGAGCCGGTTCAGGCCGCCGGTACGATTTTGGTCCCCGCGGGAAGTACGCTCGTCATTCGCGCGAGCGGCATCGACCTCGATGTCGCGGCAACCGGGGGCTTGGTCGAGAAGCCGGCCAACCCGGCAAGCGAGAGTGCCAAGGGCAACCAGGAGCGTCGGTTTGTCATCAACGACGCGGGGACAGCGACCGTGCGCGGCGCCTCGACGCGAAATGTGAGCTGGAAATTCAGTGCCGTTCCCGACCACCCACCGGTCATCGCGCTTGCCAAAGACCCCGAGGGCCAGGCTCGGGGCGCGCTGCAATTGTCGTACAAGCTGGAGGACGATTACGGCGTCGTGGGCGCCGGGGCGAAATTTGGACTGCAGCAGAGCGGCGGGTCCCCGCGCCCCCTCTATGAAGCGCCGGACTTCCCACTCGTCCTGCCGCAGGCGCGCACGAAGAACGGCACTGGACAGACAACCAAGGACTTGACGGAACATCCCTGGGCCGGCGTCGACGTGGTCATGATGCTCACCGCTCGCGACGAAGCGGGCAACGAAGGGCATAGCGAGCCGTATGAGATGCGGCTCCCCGAGCGGCCGTTCAGCAAGCCGATGGCACGCGCCCTCGTTGAGCAGCGGCGCTGGCTTGCGCTCGATGCCGACGCTCAAGCAAACGTGCTCACCGCGCTCGATGCCCTCACGCTCGCGCCCGAGCATTTCAACATGGATGCCAAGGTGTATCTCGGGCTGCGCTCGATCTTTTGGCAGCTTGCACGCGCCAAGACCGACGACCAGCTGCGCGACGTGGTTGCACGCATGTGGGACATGGCGGTGCACCTTGAAGACGGCAGCGTGTCTGATGCCGAGCAGGCATTGCGCGCCGCCGAAGAGGCCCTGCGACAAGCCCTGGAGCGCGGGGCAACAGACGAGGAGATCAAGAAGCTTACGGATGAATTGCGCGCGGCTTTGGACAAGTTCTTGCAGGCATGGGCTGAGCAATTGCGCAAGAACCAGCAGCTCGCGCGGCCGCTCGATCCCAATGTACGACAGCTGCGGCCGCAGGATCTGCGCAACATGATCGATCGGCTTGAGCAGATGGCCCGCTCCGGCGCCAAGGACGCCGCGCGCCGCATGCTGCAGGAACTCCAATCCATGCTGGAGAACCTGCAAATGGCCCGTCCCGGACAGGACATGGACGACGGCGACGACGACATGATGTCGGCGCTTGACGAGCTCGGCGACATGATCCGCAAGCAGCAGCAACTGCGCGATCGCACCTTCCAGCAGGGACAGGACCAAAGGCGGGATCGCCAGCGCGGGCAGCGCGGCCAACAGGGGCAAGACGACCAACGCAATCAGATGGGTGAGCTGCGCGACAGCCAGCAGGCGTTACGCGAGCAGCTCAAGAAACTCATGGAGGAGCTGCGCAAACGCGGTTTCGGCCAAGGCCAGCAGGGACAAGGGGAAATGGATCAGCTTGGCCGCGCCGGGGAAGCCATGGGCGAGGCTGAGGGGGAGCTCGGAGAAGGCAACGCCGACGGGGCGGTTGACTCGCAGGGCCGTGCGCTGGAAGCGCTGCGCCGAGGCGCCCAAAACCTGGCGCAGTCAATGCAGCAACAGGGCATGATCGGCCCTGGCCCGAACGGCCAGCCCGGACGGTTGGGGCAACCCCGCGCCCAGCAGGAGACCGATCCGCTCGGACGTCCGCTGCGGGGCCGCGATTACGGTGACGACGCGACCGTAAAGGTGCCTGGCGAAATCGACGTCCAGCGTGCCCGCCGCATCCTGGAAGAGCTGCGGCGCCGGTTCGGTGAGAGCTTCCGCCCGCAGCTTGAGCTCGATTACATCGAGCGGCTGCTGCACGACTACTGAGGCGCTCCGCGCCGCGATGTCCTCATCGCGGCGGTCTGCTGCATCCCTGCCGTATCGTCGCGATTGAAAAAACGCACGACCACGTCGTGCGCTTCGGGCGGCGGCGAAGCAAGCCTGGTGCGGAATGTCAGGCTTTCGCCCGCCGGAAGCGTCCGGCGCTCGGGCTCTTGCGTCCAGTTATAGAGTTCCTGACCGGCGCTGTTGCGCACAGCTACGCGAAGCCGCGGCAGCTTGACTGTGCGTGTCGATGTGCTTGCGAGCGTGCCTTCGACCAGCAGGACCGGCACGCCCTCGTGCAATTGAGCAACGGTTGCGACGTTGGTGATTGCAAGCCCGCGCAAATTCACGGGCAGTCCGATGGCTCGATAAAGCGACGCCGTCTGAGGCGCAATTTTCACGACTTGCCTGCGCCAGCCAATGAACGCGCTATGGAGGGCAACGAGCGCAAGCACGGTGATGAGCAAATACCGCGCGCCGCGGCGGGAACGCTGCATCGAGGCGCGCTGCGGGTTGCGCGGGACATAAGCTTGGCGTGCAGCTGGGAGTGCCGCGGCCTCGATCTGCGCCGGCAGCGCGGGCGCATCCCATCGCTCAGGCGCGGGTCCCAGGAACAAAGAGATGGGCGCGCTAGCTTCATCCTGCGGCGCGAATTCCGAGGATGTAATCCGAACGGGATCATCCGGAGTATCGGCCTGCAATTCGGTCATGGCCGCAACCGGTTCGAATGCGTCGGCTTCGTCTTCTCGTCCTTCCATGTCTGGGGAGGGGTCAGGCGTTGGAAGCTCCTGGGCCTCCACGTCGCAATCGGGCGCCGAAGCAGCAGCGATCTCGGCTTGTTCATTCTCGGCGATCATCGCCGCCACGAGCAGGGATTCGGTCCCCAGCCACACGTCGCCACAGCGCACGCAGCGGACCAGGCGTCCTGCTTCCCCAAAACAGGCCGTTTCCACTCGATATGACGTCGCGCAGCTTGGACAGACGATCAACATGACGAATCATTAATGAGGCGCTCACCCCAATTCTGGCGGACGTCCGTTAACGAGTCGGAAACCATGTTCTCCAGTGCGTGAAAATCTCGCCGGCCCAAAGGCGCGGGCTTGCGGCGACATCGCCAGAGCCGGCCAACTTTTGCCGGCCGGGGACTGCTATAACCGGGCTCGGGGCAGACATGATTCCCGCGCAGGACGGGGACCTCAGTAGGAACAGGCGACGTGGTCCGTTTCGAGCATGTCGGTCTACGCTATGGAATCGGTCCGGAAGTCCTCCGGGACGTGAGCTTTCGGGTTGACCCGCACTCCTTTCAGTTCCTCACCGGCCCCTCGGGCGCCGGGAAGACCTCGCTGCTGCGGCTGCTTTTTCTTTCGCTGCGGCCGACCCGCGGCCTGGTCACGATATTCGGACATGATGTCGCCACGCTCAGCAAGGATGCGCTCTCCACGCTGCGGCGCCGAATCGGCATTGTGTTTCAGGATTTTCGCCTGCTCGATCATATGACGACATTTGAGAATGTGGCGCTGCCGTTGCGCGTGATCGGGCAGGGCGAGGAGACTTATCGGGACGAAGTGGTGGAGCTTCTCAACTGGGTCGGCCTTGGCGATCGAATCTGGGCGCTACCTCCGGTTCTTTCCGGCGGCGAGAAGCAGCGTGCTGCCATCGCGCGTGCCGTGATCGCGCGGCCCCAACTTCTGCTTGCGGACGAACCGACCGGCAATGTCGACCCAAAACTTGCGCAACGGCTGCTCCGGCTGTTCATCGAGCTCAACCGGTCGGGCACCTCCGTGATCATCGCGACACACGACATCGCATTGATGGATCAGTTTGACGCGCGCCGCCTCGTGCTGCATGAGGGGTGCCTGCATGTCTATGAGTAATACGCTCGTGCAGGAGCGCTATTCGCCATCGCCCGCCAATGCTGATGCCCCTCCGGCAGCGCCGGGGCGAGCGGCGCGTGGGCAGACGCCCATTGTGCCGCAGGCGACAATTTCCGCCCGGGCGCTCATCGGCGTTGTCGCCATCATGACCTTCCTTGCTTCGCTGACCATTGGCGCGGTGGCGCTGGTGCGCGCGGCGGCGCTGGAATGGCAGTCCGGCGTCGCGCGCGAGATGACCGTCCAGATTCGGCCTGCAGCCGGCCGTGACATGGAGATGGATGTCGCCAAAGCCACGACCATTGCCCGGGCTTTCCCCGGCGTGTCGGACGTCAAGCCCTATTCAAGGGAGGAATCGACGCGTCTGCTCGAGCCATGGTTGGGCAGTGGACTGCAGTTCGAGGATCTCCCGATTCCGCGCATTGTCGTGCTGCGGATCGCGCCGGGAGCGGTGCCCGACATCAGCGAATTGCGCAAATCGCTGACTGAGCAAATTCCCACTGCCAGCCTTGACGACCATCGCGGCTTTGTCGCACGCATGCGCGCGATGTCCGATGCCGCACTCCTCCTCGGTATCGCCGTGCTCGTGCTCGTGTTGCTGGCCACGGTGCTTTCCGTGACGTTTGCAACGCGCGCGGCAATGGCAACCAATCGCCACGTTATTGAGGTTCTCCATCTCATCGGCGCCAAGGACAGCTTCATCGCCTCACGCTTTCAGCGCCATTTCCTGCAGCTGGGCTTCAAAGGCGGACTATTGGGAGGGAGCGCGGCCATTGCGCTCTTTGTCCTTGCCGATCTCGCAGGCAACTGGTTCACCGGCACAGCGGCCGGCGATCAATTCGCGGCCATGTTCGGCACCGTTTCAATCGGCGTTCTCGGCTATGCCGCCATTCTCGCGCAGGTCTGCCTGGTGGCCATGGTCACCGGCGCCACCTCGCACCGGACGGTGAACCGGACAATCGAGACTATTCAGTAGGCAGGCAAAATAGCGCCAGAAAGCCGCAGTCTTGCGGCGTGGGCATGCGCATGCGATTTTGCCGCCTACTCGCCAAGCGCCCCTGCAAGATGATCAAATCAGATTGTATGATCTTCACGATCAATTAAGGGCTTGGTAAAGCGCTTCCTGTTGCCACTGCGCCGCCGAAATTCAGCAGCACCATTGTCACGTGACATTGCTACTCATGGCCCAACGCGAGACAAGTGACGGCAGGACGATCAGTCCGGCGCCAGCTCCTCATTCGCGCCGGCTGTTGCAGCGGATCTGCAAATCCGGCCTTCTGGTCTGCGCGCTGTCCGTGTTGGCGCTGGTAATCGGATTTGCAGTTTTCGCGAGGCAGGTTCCGATGCACGAGGTGACGCTGAACCGGGATGGCGATGGCATTGTCGCGCTGACCGGTGGCCCCTCGCGCATCACTGATGCCATTGAGCTGCTGGCGGCGGGCCGCGGCAAACGTCTGCTGATCAGCGGCGTCAGTCCAACCACCAACTCCCATGACATCTCGCGCTTGCATCCGGAGTTCGAGCAATGGGTGCGGTGCTGCGTGGACTTCGACCAGTCCGTGAATACGTTGGGCAACGCGATCGAGATCAGAAAATGGGTCGAGCGGCGCGGCTTTCGATCCTTGATCATAGTCACTTCGAACTACCACATGCCACGCGCGCTGGCGGAGATCCGCCGCCAGATACCGCAAGCTACGCTTGTGCCATTTCCGGTCGTGGCGGACCGCCAACGTGCGGGAGCGTGGTGGTCGGACGCGCCGATGATACGGCTTATGATGTCCGAATACGTAAAACTGATTTTGGCCCGGCTGCGCATGGCGATTAACCCTGGCGCGCAAGCACGCGAGCTGCCTTGAGCAACGCCTCTTCAGCCAATTCAACTTGGGCCGCGCGCGAGACTCCGCGCCGGGATAGCAGCGTGCTCATCCGATCGATCGTTTTCAACGTTTTGTTCTATCTCAACCTCGTCGTCCAAATTGTCGCGGCTCTCCCCACGCTGGTGATGCCGCGTCGGGCGATCCTTGCAGTCGCCAAATTCTGGGCGCGCAGCAACCTCTGGCTGCTGCGCGTAATCTGCGGAATCAGCGTCGAGCTGCGCGGTGTTGAGAAGATCCCGCGTGGTGCGGTGATCATCGCCTGCAAACACCAGTCGGTATGGGAGACGTTCGCGCTGGTGCCGCTGCTCGATGATCCCTGCTACATCATGAAACGCGAATTGATGTGGATTCCATTCTTCGGCTGGTACACCTGGAAGGCCGGCATGATCGCAGTGGACCGCAGCAAGGGCTCGCAGGCGCTTTCCGACATGAACGACGCTGCGCGGCGCGAGTTGGCGCGAAATCGTCAGATCATCATCTTCCCGGAAGGCACGCGGCGAGCTCCCGGTGCCGAGCCTCGCTATAAGTACGGTGTCGTTCACCTCTACCTGGAGACCGGGGTGAGTTGTGTGCCGGTCGCACTTAATTCCGGCCTGTTCTGGCCTCGGCGCTCGCTCTTGCGCTATCCCGGAACGATTCGCGTCGAGGTGCTCGACCCCATTCCGCCGGGCCTGAGCAAGGTTGCGTTCTTCGAGTTGTTGCAGCAGGAGATCGAGTCAGCGACGACGAATTTGCTGGGCAAGGGCGAATGCGAGCTGACGAACGGTCCGTAGCCCGCATGAGCAAAGCGATATGCGGGGCAACCTAGCCCGGATATCGCTTCGCTCATCCGGGCTACGAGTTCTACTGATCGATTCAGCGTGTGATCACCACCTTCTGATAATGCGGGACCTGGAGCTCGACCGCGCCCGCAGGCGGGCCAGCGGTATTGGCCGTGCCTCGATAGGCGTCGGCAAAAATTGGAGCATCCCCGACGCATGGGTCTCCGCCGCCAGGTCGTATCGCATCAATCCCTCCCCGAGCTGGCGCTGGATGACACTTAGCATTGCAGTCATTATCGACCGATGGGCGGCGAACTCCTTGACTTAGATCAAGGGGAGATCAGATCCTAAACACAGGAAGATAGATATTTCGCCTCTGCGGTGTGCACGTGCCGCGCGATCAGCCGGCTTAATTGTTCGGCATGACTCGCAATCATGAAATGTGCGGCACCCTTTATCTCGGCAGAGACGGCTTGGCTCAAGCAGCCGGCGAGCAGAGCGTTGGCACGTTGGACCGCCGGATGACTGGCCTCACCCCACAGGACGAGGACGGGCAGATCAATGGATCGCAGCGCGGCGGCCGATAGCGGAAACTCATATGCGCTCGCCCAATCGAGAATATTGACTGCCGTCGTTTCCACGGCGTAGGCGCGAACCCGAGA
>CATPCO010000239.1 GCA_955652925.1 uncultured Xanthobacteraceae bacterium
GCGTCCCATGCGAGCTTGAGCGCATTCGCGCGGGCATCCGCAAGGGAAAGCCGGCGCTTGCTCTCCTCGCCGCGCGCATGGGCTGCTGCCAGGCGGACGTACTCCTCCCGGATGCGCTCGACATAACCGTGCCGAGCCTGCGTCGACATGAGGCTCCCGGCGACCGCAACCGCGCGGCTTGCATCATTGACGTGAATGGCCTGGCCGCGCCGGTAATTGGGGTGGATCTTCACGGCAGTGTGCACACGACTCGTTGTGGCACCGCCGATCAGAAGCGGCATGTCAAAGCCGCGGCGCTCCATCTCGGATGCGACAAGGCACATCTCATCGAGCGAAGGCGTGATGAGGCCGGAGAGGCCGATGACATCCGCCTTCTCCTTCGCCGCCGTTTCCAGGATCTTGTCGGCCGGGACCATCACGCCGAGATCGACGACCTCGTAGTTGTTGCATTGAAGCACGACGCCTACGATGTTCTTGCCGATATCGTGCACGTCGCCCTTCACGGTGGCCATTACGATCTTGCCGTTGCTCTTCGTCTGGGCGAGCCCTTTTTCTGCTTTCTCCCGCTCCATGAACGGCATGAGATAGCCGACGGCCTGCTTCATCACGCGTGCCGATTTCACCACCTGCGGCAGAAACATGCGGCCGGAGCCGAAGAGGTCGCCGACGACGTTCATGCCGTCCATCAGCGGGCCTTCGATCACGTGCAACGGGCGTTCGGCCTTCTGGCGCGCCTCCTCCACGTCCGCCTCGATGAAATTGGTGAGGCCGTGGACCAGTGCGTGCGAGAGCCGCTGCTCGACCGGCCACTCGCGCCAGGCGAGATCAGCCTCCTTCTTCTCCTTGCCGTGTCCGCGATAGCGCTCTGCGAGAGCAAGCAGGCGCTCGGCTGCGTCCGCGCGCCGATTGAGCGCCACGTCCTCGCAGGCCTCCCGCAACTCGGGCGCGAGATCGTCGTAAACGGCGATCTGCCCGGCATTGACGATGCCCATGTCCATGCCGGCCTTGATCGCATGATAAAGAAACACGGAATGCATCGCCTCGCGCACCAGCTCGTTGCCGCGGAACGAAAACGAGAAGTTCGACACCCCGCCGGACACGTGAGCGTGCGGCAGCTCCTTGCGGATAGCGCGCGCCGCCTCGATGAAGGCGACGCCGTAGTCGTTGTGCTCCTCCATCCCCGTTGCCACCGCAAAGATGTTGGGATCGAAGATGATGTCCTCGGGAGGAAAGCCCACGACATTGACCAGGATGTCGTAGGCGCGCCGCGCAATAACGCATTTGCGCGCGGCGGTATCGGCCTGGCCCTGCTCGTCGAAGGCCATGACCACGACGGCAGCGCCGTAGCGCCGCACGGTCTTGGCGTGCTCGATGAATGCCGCCTCGCCTTCCTTGAGCGAGATGGAATTGACCACCGGCTTGCCCTGCAGGCATTTGAGGCCTGCTTCGATGACCGAGAATTTCGACGAGTCGACCATCACCGGGACACGCGCGATGTCGGGCTCGGCGGCGACCAGATTGAGGAATATGGTCATGGCCTTCTCGGAGTCGAGCAAGCCTTCATCCATGTTGACGTCAATGATCTGGGCGCCATTCTCGACCTGGTCGCGCGCGACTGCGAGCGCAGCCGGATAGTCGCCCGCCGTGATCAGCTTGCGGAACCTGGCCGAGCCGGTGACGTTCGTACGCTCGCCCACATTGACGAATGGGATCTCCGGGGTGAGCGCGAATGCTTCGAGACCCGAGAGCCGCAATAGCCGCGGCTGTTCCGGGACTTTGCGCGGGGCTTTGCCTTCGACCGCCCGCGCAATGGCGGCGATATGGGCGGGCGTTGTGCCGCAGCAGCCGCCGACCACGTTGACGAGGCCGGCCTGCGCGAATTCGCCAAGCAGCGCGGCCATGAATTGCGGCCCCTCGTCATAGCCGCCGAACTCATTGGGCAGCCCGGCATTGGGATAGGCGCATACCAACGTATCGGCGATGCGAGAAATCTCAACGATGTGCGCGCGCATCTCTGCTGCTCCGAGCGCGCAATTGAGCCCAATCGAAAATGGCGCCGCATGCCGCACCGAATTGCAGAACGCGGCCGGCGTTTGCCCGGAAAGCAGGCGCCCGGAGCGATCGGTGATGGTGCCGGAAATCATGATCGGCACCGACACGCCGCGACGTTCAACCACATCGGCGATCGCAGCGATCGCGGCCTTGGCGTTGAGCGTATCGAAGATGGTTTCGATCAACAGGAGGTCGGCGCCGCCTTCGATCAAGCCGTCGGCCTGCTCGGCGTAGGCGTCGCACAGCTCGTCAAAGGTGATGGCGCGAAAACCGGGATTGGAAACGTCGGGAGAAATCGAGGCGGTGCGGTTGGTCGGGCCGATCGCGCCGGCAACGAAGCGGGGCCGGTCATCCTCGGTTTGCGCCTCATCGGCTGCCGCCCGCGCAAGCTTTGCGCCCTCGCGATTGAGCTCGTAAGCAATCCCCGACATGCCGTAATCGGCTTGTGCAATGCGCGTCGATGAGAACGTGTTGGTGCAGACGATATCGGCGCCGGCGCGGAAATAGGCGAGATGAATCTCGCGGATCTTCTGCGCTTGGCTGAGAATCAGGAGATCGTTATTCCCGCGTACCTCGCGATTCCAGGCATCGAAGCGCGCGCCGCGATAGCCTTGTTCGTCGAGCCCGAGCGCCTGGATCATGGTTCCCATGGCGCCGTCGAGCACAAGGATGCGCTCGCTCGCGAGCCGCCGCAGATTCTGCTCTTTTGCAGACTGCTCCATCACGCGGCCTCCTTTATGGCCGGGCGCAGGCCGAGCAAATGGCATATCGCATAAACAAGATCGGCGCGGTTCATGGTGTAGAAGTGGAAATCGCTCACGCCGCGATCGACCAGATCGAGCACCTGCTCGGCGGCCACAGCAGCTGCAATCAGCTTGCGGGTGGCGGCATCCCCGTCGAGACCGTCAAAACGCTTTGCCAGCCAATCGGGAACCGACGCCCCGCAGCGCGCCGCAAAATTCTTCATCTGGTTGAAATTCTGCACTGGCAGGATCCCGGGCACGATCGGCACGTTGATGCCACGGGCATGCACGCGATCGAGATACGCGAAATACAAATCATTCTCGAAGAAGAATTGCGTGATCGCGCGCGTGGCCCCGGCATCGACCTTGGCGGCGAGCATGTCGAGATCCGCCTGCACGGTGGGGCTGTCCGGGTGTTTTTCGGGATAGGCCGAGACCGATACTTCGATGTCGGCAAGTTGTTTGATCCCTGCGACGAGATGGGCGGCATTGCGGTAGCCACCGGGATGCGGCGCGTACTTATCGCCAATGCCCCCAATCGGATCTCCGCGTAGCGCCACGATGTGGCGCACTCCCGCGGCGCAATAATCACGAATGACGGTGTCTATTTCGTCGCAGCTCGCGGCCACGCAGGTCAGGTGGGCGGCCGGAACAAGCGACGTCTCCGCAAGGAGACGCTTCACCGTGCTGTGCGTGCGTTCCCGCGTCGAGCCGCCGGCGCCGTAGGTCACGGACACGAAGTTCGGCCGCAGCGGGGCAAGGCGCGTGATGGAATCCCACAGCGTCTGCTCCATTTCCTGCGTCTTCGGCGGGAAGAATTCGAACGAGACGCGGATGGGAGGCTGACCGCCGGCGTGGACAAACCGGCTCGCACGCTGCTCGCCTTGCATCACGCCACCTCCTTGGCAGCCGAGGGCTGCGCGAGCAAGCGGCGTCGATCGCGTCCGAGCCAGAGCGAAACGGAGATCCTGTCTTGTGCGGGGGGAGCGAGGCTGCGGTGAAGCGCGAGCTCGAGTCCGGCCGATTTCATCCAATGGGCGATGGTCTCAGGAGCGAATCCCAGCCGGCGATGAGCATGCTCGTCGCGCAGAAACTCGAGCGCGTGGGGGGCAAAATCAACGACCAGCAGGCGTCCGGCTGGGCGCAGTACGCGGGCGGCTTCCACAATGGCGCGCGCGCCGTCGTCGAGAAAATGCAGCACCTGATGAATGATGACCACATCGAAAGAATCGTTCGACAGCGCGAGATCGTAGATGTCGCCGTGCCGCACGCTGCAATGGCGCAACCCCGCACGGTCAAGCCGCGCTCGGGCGAAGGCGAGCATATCGAGCGACAGATCAAGGCCAAGGCCGCGCTCGATTTGAGGACCCAGGAGTTCGAGCATGCGTCCGGTACCAGTGCCGAGGTCGAGCAGAGTGCGCATGCTCTCTCCAGCGAGCGCCGCGACGATTGCCTCCTCGACCGCCTCCTCGGCCACGTGAAGATTGCGAATGCGGTCCCATTCGGCGGCGTGGCGGCGGAAATAGCTCTGCGCCGCCGCGGCGCGCTGCGTCCGGACCAGCGCCAGCCGCTCGCGATCGCGCACAAGCGTCGCATCCGCGGGATCGAGCCGTGCAATGAGATCGCGCGCAAACTCGGCCCTGCCGCCCAGCTCGCCAAGCCGGAAGAAGGCCCATGATCCCTCGCGAAAGCGCTCGATCAATCCCGCCTGGGTCATGAGACGAAGATGCCGGGAGATGCGAGGCTGGGACTGGCGGAGAATGGCCGTGAGGTCCGAGACCGTAAGCTCGGCTTCGCCGAGCAGAGCGAGGATGCGCAGCCGCGTTGCCTCACCCGCGGCTTTGAGCGCAGAATTGAGCCCCTCAAACGGGAGTTGGGTCGAAGGTGACATTTGCTTCTCTCGGCGGCATATAAAGATATCCTTATGCCGTTAAGTGGCGGAATCAAGACTTCTGATGACTGACAGCCCACCCGACCTCCGTGAGGGGGAGACGGCGGTCGGCTTGCCCGCAAGCTTCGATGCGCATCTTTATTTCATTGGCCGCATTCGCACGCCTTGGAACGATCGCGAGCAATGTCCGAAAAATGCGCGCGAGTCCGACGCCGTATGCACCATCGAAGTCGCTCCCCGGTGGGCGCCTGCGCTCAAGGGCGTCGAGAGCTGCACACATATAATAGTGCTGTATTGGATGGGCCGGGCGCGGCGCGATCTCGCGGTCCAGGTGCCGCGCCACTATGGAGTCGGACGCGGCACCTTTGCGCTGCGCTCCCCCGCACGCCCAAACCCGATCGCCATGAGCGTTGCGCGCCTGATGGGCGTGGAGGGGAACCGGCTCTCGGTGATTGGCCTCGATTGCCTCGACAAAACGCCGCTCCTGGACATCAAGCCCTATTTCGCCTCGACGGACTCGGTCCCCGAGGCGATCGTGGGCTGGCATGCGGCACGCAATTCAAAGGCCTAAACCACCGGCATGCGCGCATGCCTGCCCAGCGCTTTGCGGCCGAGCACTCCCCTGCACCCGAAAATGCAAACAAAACCAAGCTGATCGCTGGGGACGTCGCAATCCGTGTTCCGCCCCCAGTTTGAACCTCGAGCACTCCTCGCCCGACGAACAAATGGGAAAGGGGTGGGTCATGAACACATCACACCGTTTAGGGATTGCCTTCGGCGCGTTGGCCGGCGCGCTGGCGCTGTCGAGCGCAGCTTCTGCCGATCCATTTGCCTGGTCCAATCAGCCTGATCTCTATCAATCGGGGCAGCCGGTGCAGGCGCCCGCCTTTGTCAACCCGAGCGACGACGAAAGC
>CATPCO010000240.1 GCA_955652925.1 uncultured Xanthobacteraceae bacterium
CCACGATCGGGGCATCGCGGCCAAAGAAAATGCCGGCATCTTCCGCCTCGATCGGCTTGAGGCCGCGATAGGGAGACCGTTCCGGGTCGCGCTCGGGCGGCCACGGGAAGAAACGCGGTTCCAGGCCAGCCTTGGCCAAGCCGCTGCGCAGCCGCGTCAATCCTTCCTTCGAGAAGGTGACGTGGGCTTCCTCATGGGTGCGCGGGACGGTCACGCGCAACAGGACATGGTCGCGTCCGGATGCGAGATCGACGATCTGCCACACGCCGGCCAGGTCCGCCGGCAGATCCGTTACTGCAATTGCCTCAATGAGCACGCCGAACAAGCGCTTGTTCAGCCGCCGTGCAAGATTGAACTCTTTGAGGCACCAGCGCGAGTTGATCCAATCGCGCGAGATGAGAAACAGCACGGCCTCGCAGCGCAGCGCCGCTTCGTTGAGCGCCCGCTCCCACCGCTCCCCCGCCGCGATGCCCCGTTCGGGATCGACGTCGAGAAAAACCTCGTTCCAGCCTTCGGAAGCGAGCCAGTCCCGAATCGCCACTGCTTCGGCATTGTTCGCGCTTGAATGACTGAGGAACAGACGCGCCATTAGACGATGCTGCCCGACCGCGTGAGCGTTCCGGCAGACCGATGCTCCAAACTCATGCCTGCGAGCGCCATGGCGGCATTCTAATTCCATCTGCGAGGTAGGCAAAGCGTCCAGGCAAAGCGTCGATCCATCAGGTCGTCTCCATCAGGTCGCCTCCATCAGGTCGTCTTGCCGGTATTTGCATTTACCAATAGGTTTCTGCGCTTTGTCCATGAACGCCTCGAAAGCTCAAGCAGTAAACCGCCTGTCGGATGCCGAACGCGCGCTGCTTTGCAGGTCGGTGCGGGATTTTCTCTCCAATATTTGGCCCCCCGGGCAAGCGGTCGAGAATTGCGCGCGCCCGGAGGCGATGGCAAAACTGTGGCCCGGAATGGCACGCCAGGGGCTGTCGTCGCTTGGTTCCAGCACGGCCGAGGCCGGGCTGGGCGAAATCCTCCTCGTGTTCGAGGAACTGGGCCGCGCGTCGTGCCCGGCACCGCTGCTTGGCGCGGTGGCGGCCAACCTCGCCTTGGCGAACGAGGCATCGAACACGGCGCGCGCCTTTGTGCACGACCTGCACGCGGGCAAGGCGAGCATTGCGCTCGCGCTCGGGGCATTTGATGGCGATGCGGCCGCCGGCCGTGTTGAGATTCGCGGCGAGACGATGCGAGGCAGATTGTCTTTCGTCGAAGGCGCCCAAACGGCGACCCATCTCATCGTCTTCACGGATAATCCTGCCGGCGCGGCACTGCTTGCAACCAACGCGGGCGGCCTGACGGTCGACGCGACGCCTGGGCTTGCGGTCCCCCCGCTCTGCGACGTCACGTTTGCGGATGCAGGCGCCACGTGGTGCCCCATCGCGCGTGACGCGCTCGCTGATATTGCATTCATCGCGAGACTCGCCTGCGCGGGTCGCGCGCTTGGCGCCGCGGACCGCGCGTTCGAGCTTGCGGTCGAGCACGCCAAGGTCCGAAAGCAATTCGGGCAGCCCATCGGGCAATTCCAGGCTGTGCAGCACAAGCTCGCCAATTGCCGCATCAGCCTCGACGGCGCGCGGCTCGCGCTCGAACAGGCGGGAGAGGCGCGCGACGACGAAAATCCGGATTGGAAGGTGTTTGCTTCATCGGCACTCGCATTCACCGGTCCGGCCTTGCGCGCGGTTTCGGTCGAGACGCACCGGGCGCTGGGAGCGATCGGTTACGCCGAGGAGCACGAGGCACCGCGACATTTCCGGCGCGTGCATGCGGACCTCGCCCGCTTTGGCGGCGTCACGCGCGCACGCGCAGAGCTTGCCGAGTTCCTGTTGGGTCCGGTGGCGTGATGCACGAATCTCGCGACACGACGGGCCGGCTCCCTCCCCCCTTGTGGGGCAGGGCTATCGCATATGAGCAAGCCGTACCCCAAACCGAGGCCGCGAAGCGGCACTACGCTGGTGGTTCTTGTAGGGGCGGGACCGGGGTCCCCAAAAAACGCGGATGCGTTTTTTCGGGTACCCCGCAAACCCGCCCTCGTTCGGCATTCACGCTGTGTGAGGTTGATCCGAGCTTAGCCGTACGAGCTTCGATTGCGCAGCTGATGACGGCAATTCTCTCGCAGCGAGCCTGTGGCACAAGGGCGGGTTTAAAACCCGCCCCTACAAGCTTCGCGACCGCGATGTGCTTCCCGTCCGGGACGCTTGTCATATGCGATTGCCCTGCCACAAGGGGGAGGGGAACAGACCCATCGTGCGGCACCGCTGTGCCTCAAGCTCAGCGAAACAAGCCATAACCCCATGTCCGCCCTGCCCGCCCATGACATGGGACCTGCCGCAAACGCCTTCCGCGCGCAGGTGCGCGCATGGCTCGCAAAGCACTGGACGGCGCGCAAGCGCGGCGAGCATCTGCGCAAGCCGTTCAAGGAACGCGGCTGGGACGTTGAATTCTCGCAACGCATGGGGCGCGACGGCTGGATCGGGATCGGCTGGCCCAAGCAATTCGGCGGACAAGGCCGCAACCCGGCCGAGCAGATCGCCTTCGTCACCGAGATGGCAAATGCCGGGGCTCCGTGCCAGGCGCACGGCACCGGCGAGTCGGTCGTCGCGCCGGCACTCTTTCTGCACGGCACCAAGGCGCAACAGGATGAATGGCTGCCGGCGATCCGCCGCGGCGAGCGCAGCTTCGCGCTCGGCTACAGCGAGCCAGATGCCGGGTCTGACCTCGCGGCGCTGCGCACGCGTGCGGTTCGCGATGCCGACACGTGGGTCGTCAACGGACAGAAGCTGTGGTCGACCGGCGCCGACAAGGCGCAATTCATCTGGCTTGCGGTGCGCACCGATCCCGGCGCCAGGAAGCATGCCGGGATCAGCGTGCTCATGGTCGACCTGGCCTCGCCGGGAGTAACCATCCGGCCGAGCATTGCGCTCTACGGCAAGACGTTCAGCGCGCAGTTCTACGACAATGTCCGCGTTGGCGCGCAAAACATGGTTGGCGCGGTCAACAACGGCTGGAAGGTGATCACCGATGCGCTGGCGGCCGAGCGCGTCATGATCGGTGCCATTCGCATGGCCGGCATCGAACGCGCATTCGATCATCTCACCGAGTATCTCAAGACAGCGGTGGTGGGCGGCAAGGCCCTGCGCAACGATCCCGTCATTCGCGATCGCATCGGGGCGCTCGCCGCCGAGATCGAGGTTGCGCGTCAATTCCAGCTGCGCAATGCGCGGCTCATCGAGCAAGGCAAGGTGCCGATTGCCGAGGCCGCCATGGGCAAGGTATTCGCGAGCGAATTGCAGGAGCGGCTCGGCCAGGCGGCACTCGATATCCTCGGGACCGGCGCGACACTGTCGGAGGAGGCGGCGGGCGCACCGGTCGCAGAGATGGAACAGCTGCTGCGACATGCCATCATGGGCATGATCGGCGGCGGCACCAACGAAATTGCGCGCAGCATCATAGCGCAGCGGGGGCTGGATTTGCCCCGTTGAACAAGGAGCAGTTTATGAGCGAAGAACAAACGGTCACCTACGAGCTGGAAGGCGAGATCGCTCTCATTGGTCTCAACCGTCCGGATAAGCGCAACTGCTTCAACCCCACCGTCATGAAAGAGCTGCGCGCGGCCGTCGAGCGCGCCGGCGAGGAAGCCAAATGCGGGATCATCTTCGGCCATGGCGACAATTTTTGTGCGGGGCTCGACCTGCGCTGGGCGGCGGAGAACTGGAAGAACGGGCGCTCCCAGCGGCTGCCGTTTCCGTTCAACCGCAACACTTTTTTTGAAGCGATGGCGCGCGGCAACATTCCCTTCATCGCGGCGCTGCATGGCGCGACGCTTGGCGGCGGGCTCGAGACCGCGGCGGCCGCGCATATCCGGGTCGCCGACGAGACGGCGTTCTTTGCGCTGCCCGAGGGAACGCGCGGCATCTTTATCGGCGGCGGCGGTTCGGTGCGGGTGGCGCGGCTCATCGGCTTTGCCCGCATGCAGGACATGATGCTCACCGGCCGCGTGCTCAGGCCGGAGGAGGCGGAGCGCTACGGTCTCGTCCACTACCTCGTGCCGAAGGGACAATCGATAGCAAAGGCAAAGGAACTCGCGGCCAGGATCTGCCGGAATGCGCCGCTCTCGAATTTCGCCATTACCAACAGCCTGCCGCGCCTCCAGGACATGTCCTATGACGACGGATTATATTTCGAGCGCATGGTCGCCGAGTACACCCGCAGCCCTGAATCCATCGAGCGGCTGCAACAGTTCCTCGACAAGACCGCGCCGCGCGTGCGCATGCCGGAGTAGCCGCAATGAGTCTGCGTGACAACGCGATCGTGGGCTACGCCGAAACCAAGGTGATGGAGAAGAGCGATCGCGACGTCTGGGTGCTCGCGGGCGAGATCCTGGAAGAGCTGCTCGACAAGACCGGCGTAGAAAAGAACGAGATCGATGGCCTGGTGATGGCGGGTCTCACCGGCACCGGCGCCGCCAACCCGTTCTGGGCGCAGACCACGGCCGACGTGCTGGGGCTCGAGCTCGGGTTTTGCGAGCAGGTCCATACCGGCGGCTGCTCGGCGGCGGGCTGCGTGGCGCGCGCGGCGGCCGCGATCGATTACGGGATGTGCGAGGTTGCGTTCCTGTTGTTTGCCGACACCCATGTGCTTGAAGACCGCACCGACCACAGTCACACCTACCGGCGCGAATGGACGGAGCCCTACGGCCTCATGGGTCCGCCCGGCGCCTTCGGTCTGCTCAGTCGCCGTTACGAGGCGCAGTACGGCCTCGATTACCGCATGCTCGGCAAGCTTGCGGTCACGCAGCGCAACCACGCTCTGCTCAACGAGAACGCCTGCGAGAAGCTGCGCGTGCCGATCACCATCGATGACTACATGAATTCGCGCGTGATCGCCGACCCGATCCGGCTGCTCGATTGCGTCATGCGCGCGGACGGCGCGGCGGGCCTGCTGATGATGAGCCGCAAACGCGCGCAGGAAAAAGGCCTCGCCAGGACCATCATTCCGATCGGCTATGCCGAACGCACCAATTTCATGGGCGGCGACAATCTCGTCGACGTGACCCGCAGCGGGCACGAAATCTGCGGGGCAAAGGCGCTCGCCCAGGCCGGCATGGCCATCAAGGATGTCGCCTCGTTTCATCCTTACGACGACTTCATTATTGCGATCATGCTGCAGTTCGAAGCGTTCGGCTTCTGCAAGCCGGGCGAGGGCGTACAGTTCATCCGCGATCACGATTTTTCCTATGACGGCGATCTGCCGCTCAACACCGGGGGTGGCCAGATCTCCACGGGCCAGGCGGCGTGCTCGTCCCACAACCTGATCGAGGCGGTGCGCCAATTGCTCGGTGAAGGCGGCAAACGCCAGGTCAGGGACACCAGCAACGCGCTGGTGACCGGGATCGGCTGGATCAACTACGGCCGCAACTGGGGCTCGAGCGCAGCCCTCGTGCTGGTGCCGCAATGATACGACCAGCGGCGTCATTCCGGCCGAGCGAGCAAAGCGAGCGAGAGCCGGAACCCATAATCACAGTCCGCCCGGGGTTATGGATCCCGGGTACGTCCCTTTGGTACGTCCCTCCGGGACGCCCCGGGATGACGACCAACGATATTTTTCGAACAATCACTCCACGAGGCGAGCATGAGTAAAGCCCTCAATGACACGCTCGGCGTCAAGCGCGCCATCAAGCATTTCGACTTCTCCGAGCCTTATTGGCAAGGCACCAGAGAGAAGAAGCTCATGCTCCAGTATTGCAAGGCGACCGGCAGGTATCAGCATTTTCCGCGGCCGGTGAGCATCTTCACCGGACGGCGGCGCGATATCGAATGGCGCGAGGTATCGGGCAAAGGCGTGGTGTTCTCCTATACCATCACGCATCGCGGCACGCCGGCCTTCCGCGGCGCCGAGCCCTATGCCGTGGTCAGCGTCACGCTCGATGTGGGCGTCAACTTCATTGCCAATATCGTCAACTGCGCGGCGGAGGAGCTCAAAGTCGGCATGAAGGTCAAGCCCTACTGGCACCCGCTCGGCGACGGCACTCACCTCATGATGTTTCAGCCGGATCGCGTCGTGGAGTGTAGCCGGGCTTGAGCGCAGAGAAAGCCGGGTGCATTCCTGTGGCGCTGATTTTCCCGGATTTCGCGTTCGCTCAATCCGGGCTACGGTTCGCCCATGAGCAATGAAGCGGTCGCGCGCGGGCCCGAAGCGGTCGCCAGATTTCTGCGCCCGCGCTCGGTCGCGATCGTCGGAATGTCTGCACGTGCGGGAAGCGCCGGGCAGGTCGTGCTGCAATCGCTCAAGCTCAACAATTTCAAAGGCGACATTCATCTCATCGGCCGCAGCAGCGAGCCGATCGACGGGAGGCCGGTGCTCAAGAGCCCGGATGAGCTCCCCGAGGGCGTCGATCTCGCTGTCTTCACGTTGCCGGCGGCAGGGGTGCGCGCCGCGATTGAAGCATGCGCCCGCCGCAGGGTCGGCGCGGCGATGATATTTGCCGCGGGCTTTGCCGAGGTTGGCGATCACGCCACCCAGGAAGCGGTCGGCAACATTGCACGCTCGGCCGGTCTGGCGGTGGTGGGGCCCAATTGTCTCGGCGTCTTGAACAACGTGGACGGCATGATGCTCAACATGCTGTACGCGCGCGAGGCGCGGCGCGGCGTCGCGGGCGGCGTCGCCTTTGTCGGCCAGAGCGGCGGCTTGATCGGTCATTTCCAGCGCGCGGCCGACGGGCGCGGCCTGCCGCTCACCTACGGGATCTCGAGCGGCAACGAGGCCGGCCTCGAAAACACCGATTATCTCGAATTCCTGGCCGACGATCCCGCCACCCGCGTGATCGCAATCTACTGCGAGCAAATCCGCCGGCCGGCGCAATTCCTCGCCGCCTGCGCCCGCGCCCGCGCGGCCGGCAAGCCGGTCGTGCTGATGTTTCCGGGGCGCGGGGCGAAGTCGCGCAAGGCTGCGCAATCGCACACCGGCGCGCTGGTCGGCGACTACGCGGCCATGCGCACCCAGGTGGAGAACTCCGGCGCTATCGTCGTGGACACCATGGATGAGGTGATGGATCTGGTGGAGATCCTGGTCCGCTATCCGGTGCCGCCCGTCAAAGGCCCGGGCATTCTCACGGCGTCGGGTGCCTACGTCGCGTTGACCAACGATTTCGCCGAGGAGCTCGGCCTCGATATCCCCGAGCTTGCGCCCGCAACCATCGCACGGCTGAAAGAAGTCCTTCCCGCCTACGGCAATTACGGCAATCCGCTCGATACGACGGCCGGCTTCTCGCAGGAGATGCTGCCGGTCGCAGCCAGATTGCTCATCGACGATCCCAATGTCGGCATGCTGTTCATCTCGTTTCCCATCAATGCCGGCATGACGGTGCGAAGCTTCAACAAGGGGATGGCGCACTCCCGCAAGCCCAAGGTCATGGTCGCGCTGGGCGATACCTGGACGCTGATTCCCGAGATCCTGGAGGCCGTGCAGGAAAGCCCCGCCGTGTTCTCGCGCTCGTCCGATCGCATGCTGCGCGCGATTGCGCATTACACGCGCTACGGCCGCTTGCTGGCGCGCTCCCATGCAGGCGCAAAATCCCAGCCGGCGGTAGG
>CATPCO010000241.1 GCA_955652925.1 uncultured Xanthobacteraceae bacterium
CATCCATAAGCTCCTGATGGAGCGCGGCGAGATCATCGATCGGCTCATTGCAGCAAAACAGACGCAGGAATCAGGCTCGGCGTTTCGGCCGGCACGGGAGGCCGAGATGATGCGGCGCCTGGTGGCGCGCCATCGGGGTATCCTGCCGCTCGATACCGCCGAGAGTATCTGGCGCGTCATCATCGCGACCTTCACCTATGTCCAGGCACCTTTCTCGGTGCACGCCGACCTTTCCGCCGGGGAAGCCATGATGCGCGATTCGGCGCGGTTTCATTTCGGCTTCACCGTCCCGTTCGTGCCTCACATGGGGGCTACGGTCGCGGTCGCGGCAGTATCGAACTCGAAAGGAGACTTGGCACTCGTGCCCGCCTTCGGCATCGCAGGCGCCGCCGCCTGGTGGAGTGCGCTCGAGTTCGATGCGGCACCTAAAATCATTGCGCGACTGCCGTTCGCCGAGCGCTCGGATCATCCGGCTGGATTGCCCGTGTTCGTGGTCTCGCGGGCGGCGCCGGACGCCATGGTCAGGGAAGTCGAGGTTTGGAGCCTGCGCCTCGCCGGCTTTCGCACGTCGGCCGGGCGTGAACTCGAAGCGATGGCCGAGATTATCGCAGTTGCTGATCGCGCATTCGATGGAGCGGCGCTGCTCGTTTCCGTCCCGCACGGCGGCAGCATCGATCGGGTGATCGACGCCCTGATCAGGTCGGGAGCTTCCGTGCGCAGCTCCATCCTCGTCGGCAGCCATGCGACACGCTATACGATTTCCGCTGGCGAGCCGATGCGGATCGGCGGCCCTCATCCCGGAGCATGATATGACGCTCCTCGAACGTCCGCAGCCGCGTCCCGGCGTGCTGACCATTGATCCCTACGTCCCCGGCAAAAGCTCTGCCGCCGGGGTTGAGCGCGTTTTCAAGCTCTCATCCAATGAGACTCCGCTCGGCCCCAGTCCCCAGGCGGTCGCTGCCTACCGTGCAGCCGGCGCGCATTTGCAGGACTATCCCGACGGCGCCTCGATCGCGCTGCGTGAGGCAATCGGCCGCGCCTTCGGGCTTGATCCCGAGCGCATTGTTTGCGGCGCGGGCTCGGACGATTTGTTGAACCTCATTGCCGACGCCTATCTGCGCGACGGCGATGAGGCGATCCACACGACGCATGGCTTTCTGGTTTATCCCATTGCCACGCTTGGCTCGGGAGCAAGCCCCGTGGTGGCGGCTGAGAAGAATTACACCGCCGATGTCGACGCCATGCTGGCGGCCGTGAGCGAGCGCACCAAGGTCGTATTCCTGGCCAATCCCAATAATCCGACCGGCACCTACGTGCCGTTCGATGAAGTGAAGCGGCTGCATCGCGGCCTGCCTGCGCATGTGCTGCTGGTGCTTGATGCCGCTTATGCCGAGTACGTGCGTCGTAACGATTACGAAGCGGGCATCGAGCTGGTTGCGACAGCGGACAACGTTGTGATGTGCCGCACGTTCTCCAAGATCTACGGACTGGCGGCGCTCCGGTTGGGCTGGCTCTATGGGCCGCAGCACGTCGTCGATGCGGTGAACCGCATCCGCGGCCCGTTCAACGTCAACCTGCCTGCACAGGCTGCCGGGATTGCTGCAATCCAGGACCGGGCGCATGTGGAAGCGGCCCGCGTGCACAACGAGCGCTGGCTTGCCTGGCTGCTGCAAGAGATCCCAAAGCTTGGACTCAAAGTGACCCCGAGCATTGCGAATTTCGTGCTGATCCATTTTCCCGATGGCGAAGGCCGCACCGCTGCCGAAGCCGACGCCTTTCTGACCCGGCGCGGCCTCATCCTGCGGCGGCTCAACGCCTACAAGCTGCCGAACGCGCTGCGCATGAGCGTCGGGACCGAGGAGGCCAATCGCCTGGTGGTGACTGCGCTTCGCGAATGGATGGGACGGCAATGAGCGCACAGGCGATCTTCAACCGCCTGGCGTTGATTGGAGCGGGCCTGATCGGATCCTCCATCGCCCGGGCAGCACGCGCGCAAGGGGCGGTGCGTTCGATTGTGGTCACCGCGCGTTCGGCGGCGACGCGCCGGCGTGTTGCCGAGCTCGGCATCGCCGACCAGGTGGTCGAGACCAATGCAGCCGCGGTCGAAGGCGCCGATCTCGTTATTCTATGCGTTCCGGTTGGCGCATGCGGGGAGGTGGCAGCAGAGATCAGCTCGCATCTCGCACCCGGCTCAATCGTCTCCGATGTCGGCTCGGTCAAGGGTGCGGTGATCCGGGATGTGTTGTCCCAGCTTCCCGCAGGCGTCCATTTCGTGCCTGCCCATCCGGTTGCCGGTACCGAACATTCCGGACCGGATGCGGGCTTTGCCGAACTGTTCGTCAACCGCTGGTGCATTCTTACGCCAGCCGCGGACACCGACCCAGGTGCTGTCGAACGTCTAACAGGCTTCTGGCGCCTGCTCGGCGCCAACGTCGAGAGGATGTCGGCCGAGCACCACGATCTCGTGCTCGGTATCACCAGCCATCTACCCCATCTCATCGCCTACACGATCGTGGGCACCGCCGATGAGCTCAAGCAGGTGACGCGCTCGGAAGTGCTGCAGTTCTCTGCCGGCGGCTTTCGCGATTTCACGCGTATCGCGGCGTCCGATCCCATCATGTGGCGGGACGTCTTTCTTGCGAACAAGGACGCCGTGCTCGAAATGCTTGGACGCTTCAATGAGGATCTCGCCACGCTGACGCGCGCGATCAGGCGCGGTGATGGCGAGACGCTATTCCAGCAGTTCAGCCGGACCCGCGCCATCCGGCGCGGGATCGTCGAGATCGGCCAGGATTCGCCCGCGCCGGACTTCGGCCGCCCGCATCCCGAGTTGCCGCACGAGGTGCCACAGGAGCTGCCGCGGCCTTACTCCTCGGCCTAGCCTTGAGGTCTAACGGCGTGGACTCATAAGCTCTGAGCCGGATTTGCGGACGGAGTTTGGAATTGTGTTCAACACCCCAATCAATGACCGGTACTTCGAGGACTACGTCGAAGGCGACATCCATTGCTGCGGTAGCATTACAGTCGACGCGGACAAGGTGATCGCCTTTGCAAAGCGCTTTGACCCGCAAATCTTTCACGTAGATCCAGATGCGGCCAAGTTAACCCGCTTCGGTGGTCTCATCGCTAGCGGGTGGCACACTGCCGCGCTGTCCATGCGGCTCTTTGCGGACCAATATCTCACCCATGTGGCCAGTTTGGCTTCTCCGGGCGGCGACGAATTGCGTTGGGTGCGGCCAGTGCGCCCCGGGGATACCCTATCGTTGCGGGTGACTGTGCTGAAAGCAGTCCCTTCAAAATCCAAACCTGACCGTGGCGCTGTCACATCGCTGATGGAGGTTTTCAATCAAGCCAATGAAGCGGTCATGACGTTCAAGTGCGTGAACATCATCGGGCGGCGGCCCTTGGGTTAACTGGCCCGACTCCACGAGTCGTGTCCGCAACTTTGCTGCACTGCACGAGTCAGCTTTGTGCAATGGCACTTGGCGTCATCTCGCTGGCCGCGGAATTTGCTCGCTATCGCGCATAGCGGACATCGGCCAAGCCGCACCGATCAAGCTCGACTTATGAGGACGCGCCCTTTAGTAGGCTCCCCAATAGGGCGGCACGCGGTGGTACTCGTGGATCTCGATCTCTCGGCTGCGGTCGCCCCAGTCGAATTCCTCGCCGGCGGCAACGGAGGGCGCTTTGCTCATCTCCTCGTCGCTCATCTCCAAATGATAGGCTTCGAGATTTGGATCGTAGCTGAGTCGCGCCCACGGAATGGGCGCATGCTTCTGGCCCAAGCCGAGAAATCCTCCAAAGCTGAGCACGGCATACGCCACGTTTCCGGTGAGCTTGTCGATCATCAGGCGCTGGATCGTCCCGATCTTCTCGCCGTTTACTCGGCGCACCGGGGTTCCTTCCACGCGATCGCTTGCGATCAAACTGTGGGAGCCGGGCTGCCGGGCTTCGGGATGCAACGCGTCGGCCTGTGCGGTCTGCATGGTCGCCTCCATGGGTCGATTGACTTGTGCTCCTAAAACGCGGAGCAGGTCGGCAGCGTTCCCGACTTTGGAACATAAAGCGCTCTTCATCATGGATCCCGATCCCGCCCACGCCGCCGACGATCTCTGGATATTTGCCTACGGCTCGTTGATGTGGCGGCCCGATTTTTCATTCGTGCAACGCCTTGAGGCCCGGCTGATTGGGGCACACCGGGCGCTGTGCGTCTATTCCTTTGTGCATCGCGGGACGCCTGAGCGGCCCGGGCTCGTGCTTGGGCTCGACCGCGGCGGCACCTGCCGCGGCATCGCATATCGAGTGAGCGCCGCGCAACGCGCAAACACGATCGCCTATCTGCGCAAGCGCGAGCAGGTGACCTCGGTCTATCGGGAAGTCGTTCGCCCCATCGTGCTGCAACACGGGCCACACCAGCGGGTGCCCGCGCTGTGCTATGTGGTCGACCGTGGACATCCGCAATATGCCGGGCGGCTGTCGCTCCATGCGCAACTCCATCATGTGCGTCAAGGCCATGGCGTCTCAGGCGCAAACCGGGACTATGTCATTGCGACCGTCGCTGCCCTGGAAGAGCTCGGATATCGTGAGAGCGAGCTGCATCGGCTGGCGCAGTTGATTGCTGGCACACACGAGACTGCGAGAACCGGGTAGTCAGATTAATATCGGTGCTCGACCGAGGCTCCTGAGCGAAACCCGTGCCGTCAAGGCGCACTGAGCAAGGCGCGGCAAGTCGTCGGGTGGGCAAAGGCGTGCAAGACGATTTGCATAGTTGATAGAAGCTCGACCTCGCGCGCCGTGCCCACGCGGTCGTCCGGTCATGGTGGGCACGGCGCGCAAGAGCGCGCCTTTGCCCACCCTACGGTTCTATTCGAGCGGAACGCACTCTAAACAAGGCGCGGCAAGCTCAGAACACTGCAAGATATTTGAGCAGCGAGATGATGCCGATGATGATGACGATCACACGCACGATCTGCTTTGCACGCCCCTCGATCGGAAGCATGTTCACGAGGTAGAGCACCAGAATGATAACCACGAAGGTGATGAGGACGCCGATAAGAGCATTCATTCCGGTTCTCCTTGCAGGAAATAGTCGTAGACGATTTGTCC
>CATPCO010000242.1 GCA_955652925.1 uncultured Xanthobacteraceae bacterium
ATCCTGGGCCGCGCGGACAGTAGCCACCCCAACGAGCAGGAGATGCGCAATGACGCTCGACTCGGCGTAAACTAAAGTTCCTGCCGTCGAGGCGTGGTTAGTCCGGACCTGGCCGGCCAAGCCGGCCAGGTTCTTTGCGTTGTTGGACAAGGTCGCGGCGCCAGCAACGCTGCCGCTGCGGGGCTACCACCCGCGGCGATGATGATGCCGGTAGAAATGCCGGTGATGATGGCGGTATCCGCCCCACCATACTCGCTGCACGGCTCCGTTCTCGTAGAACGCCGCGGTGATTGCGGACCCGTTGACGGGAGCGGCCGACGCAGCAGAAATGCCGAGCATGCAGGCCGCGGCGAAAGCGATCATGATTGTGCGTAACATGGGGAGCTCTCCTTGGGCTGTACGGAGGGCCTTAATCCGGCCTCCGGGTTTTCTCCGAGGTTGACGTTTATTCGGTTCGTCCTGAACACTGCCTGAGCAGTGGGTTCAGCCTACCTTCACCAAGCTGACGCCAACCTTTAAGCAAGCTGACACCAACCTGAATTCAAACGGCTGATTGAAACTCAAATGCTGTGGTAGCGCGGCACGGCGCCGTTGTGCCCCGCGAATGCGGGCGCCCGGTAATGAGCTTGTAGGTTGTAGAGCTTGTAGGCTGGGTCGAGCGCTTGTGAGACCCAGCATCTCGCCGCATGACGGAAGATGAGGGTTCGGTAGGGTGCGCAAAGCCGCGCTCTCGCGCGGCGTGCGCACGTGGTCCACCCACGCCTCAACGCGCTGCGGTTGGGTCTCGTGAAGAACGCGACCCAACCTACATCGCCCCGCCTTCCGCGGGCGATGCAGACGTACAGCTACTCCTGCAAAGGTTTGCCGGCTGAGAGCTAAGCCGCTATGAGAAACACAGTCGGTGCACGCACCATCGTGCACCCGAGCTCGATTCGTTCAAAGTGTTTGCGATCGCCCTCACATCGAAACGACAGCAGCGATGTTGAGCCCCGCAAAAGACGCCCGCGCTGCCGGCGCCCTACTGGAGATTCCGCGCCCGCTGCGCGCCTTTGTGCGCGCGCGGGAGTCGAGCCTTCTGTTTCTTGGAGCCGCGGTGGGAGCCTTGGCAGGCATTGTCGTCGCGGTGATGAGCTTTGCCGTCAACGCGCTCCATACGCTGTTCTTTGGGCTCGAACCCGGCCAAAGGCTTTCTGCACAGACCGCGCTTGATTTCGCGACGGCCCTGACGGTTCCGGCGCTTGGCGGCTTGATCTTCGGCCTCGCGTTGATTGTGGTGTCGCGCTGGCGGCCGGCCCGGGAAATCGATCCGATTGAGGCCAACGCTCTGCATGGCGGCCGCATGCCGTTCATCGGCAGCGTGAACGTTGGTTTGCAGACGGTCTGGTCGAGTGGAGTAGGCGCGTCCGTGGGGCTGGAGGCCGGCTACACGCAGCTTGCGAGCGGGATCGCGTCCTGGCTCGGTCGCGCATTTCACTTGCGCCGCCGCGATCTTCGCACGCTTGTCGGATGCGGATCGGCGGGCGCCATTGCCGGCGCGTTTGGGGCGCCCATTGCCGGCGCGTTTTATGGCTTCGAGCTCATTATCGGAAGCTACTCCGCGGCAAGCCTGGCTCCCGTCGGATTGGCGGCGCTCGTGGGCTATCTCGTTGCCAACCTGTTCGAGCCGAGTGCGCTCGGAATCGGAACACTCTATGTATCGCGTGTGACCGGTCAGGATCTCGCGATTGCGAGCGTCGTCGGTCTTGCGGGAGCGGCTGCAGGCATTGTGATCATGCGCGGCGTTGCGCTCGGCGAGACAGTGTTGAATCGGTTGCGCCTGCCTTCGTTCCTGCGTCTCGCGCTCGGCGGTTTGATCGTCGGTGTCCTTGGGTGGATCAGTCCGCAGGTTCTCTCATCCGGCCATGGCGCGATACAGGTCACTGCTCTGATGGAACGGCCGTTGCGGGATATCACGCTTGTGTTCCTGCTCAAGGCTCTGGCCTCGATCGTCTCGCTTGGCGTCGGGTTTCGCGGCGGGCTGTTCTTCTCCTCGCTGCTGCTTGGGGCGGTTGGCGGCCGCGTTTTCGCGGGCGCTCTGACCGCGCTATGGCCCGGCCTCGCCCTCGACCAGCAGATCTATTCCATTATTGGCATGGGAGCGCTTTCGGTATCCGTGATCGGCGGTCCGCTCACCATGACTTTCATCGCGCTGGAGACGACCGGAGATTTTTGGCTGACCACAGCGGTGCTGATCGCGGTGATCATATCGGCGCAAGTGACCCGCGAGGCATTTGGATATTCGTTCGCGACCTGGCGCTTTCACCTGCGCGGTGAGACCATTCGCAGCGCGGCCGATGTGGGCTGGCTGCGCGAGCTCACGGTGCGGCGAATGATGCGGCCCGATGTGCGCACGGTCCCGTCGCACACAACGGTATCGCGGTTTCGCATGGTGTTTCCGCTCGGTTCCGCCAGCCACGTAGTCGCGCTCAACGAGGACAAAGATTACGCCGGGATTGTCAATGTCCCGGAGGCGCACGCCGTCGAGCTCGATGAATCGACCCCCATTCGCGACATTCTCCACTTTCCCGATACCACGCTGTTGCCGACCATGACCGCCAAGGAGGCGGTCACCGTTTTTGAGAACTCCGAAGCGGAGGCGCTGGCCGTGGTCCAGTCTCCCGAGCAACGCCACGTCATCGGCTTGCTCACCGAAGCCCATGCGCTGCGCCGCTATTCCGAAGAGCTTGAGCGCAGGCGCCGGGAGCTGATCGGGGATTAAATCAAAACGCGGCGCGCCTCGCCGCGAAATGAAAAGGAAATAGGGCTGGCCGTTATTTACAAAGACGTGTTTGGGCGTCCTGTACAGCCGTGGCGATTCGCCAGGCGAGCGCGCTCCGGCGCACGCTTCTCAAGTGCTCTTCAGGTACGGGAATTCGCCCATCTGCGTCCCCCTGCCATTCGCCCTCGCGCGGTCATAAATGACTGCGGCGAGTGCGATGTCCTGGATACCAGTCCCTACCGACTTGAATAGCGTGATCTGATCGTCGCTGGTGCGGCCTGGCGCCTTTCCGCAAACGACCTCGCAAAGCTCGTGCACCCGTTGCGGCGCGACCGCGTCGCGGGCTGCAACCGCGTCACCCGCTTCTTCGAAGACGCCGGTTCGCGTGTCCACGACCACTCGGGCGCTTCGGCGGAAAGTCTCTTCGTCGATCTCGCGCTGATCGCGCCGGGCAGTTCCTACCGAGTTCACGTGCATGCCAGGGCGCAGCCACGATCCCATTAAAGCAGGAGTTTTCGCCTTGACCGCAGCCAGCACGATCTCGGAGCCTTCGACCGCCTCGCGGGCGCTGCCGACGGCGACGATGTCCATTTCAAAGTCACGACGGAAATCTGCGGCAAGCTTGCTGCGCTTGGCTTCGGTCGGACTGAAGACGCGGGCGCTACGCACAAAGCCGTCCGTGTGCATCGCCTCGAGCTGGGCCCGCGCCTCCACGCCCGAGCCGAGGAGCGCCACAACGGCCGGTCCCTTGCGTGCCAACCGTCGTGTGGCAACCGCGCTTGTTGCACCGGTGCGCAAAGTGGTGAGGTGCTGCGCATCCATGATGCAGAGCAACTCTCCGGAGTCGATCCGGTAGAGATGGACTTGATAGCGCAATCCCTGTCCCGGTGCGAGATTCATCGCTTTGAATCCCATCCAACCCGATTTCTCCAGCGCGACGGGTCCAAGGCGGAGCCAACCGCCGCCAGCTTTCATGTTGATCCGCTGCGGCAAAAACGCGGAACCCTCTCCCTCTTCCTTGAAGGCCTGCTCCATCGCAGCGATCGCATCGACCATCGTCACGCTGGCTTGGACATCGCTGTGCTTGAGAAGCAGCGCCACGATCTGCCTCGATGATTGGGATGCTGCACTGGCTATGCAGGGCGAGGCATGCCTCGCCCAGCTTAGCAACTGGCCATCGCGCTACTCGGCGGCTGCTCGTTTGGCAAGCACGGGATCACTCTCTGCCGGGAACCGGCCCTCATAGAAGCCGTCGTCATTGGCCGGGAGATCATAACCGGAATTTGCCAATCCCATGCGCAGCTGGCGCATCTGATGCGGAGCAAGACGCATTTGCGGCATGCGCAGCAAGCCGCCGCTGTACCCATGCAGCCAGGACAGATATTTCCAGCCGACCCTGTGGATGAGATTTGCGCCTGCAAACGAAGCGTGGAATGCGCCCTTCGCCTCTCGCGCCGGCTGGTAGCTCCAGTACAGCTTCATGCCCTCGTCCCATTTCCCCTCATGCAGCATGCGGAACCATTTCGGCACGCGGTCCCCGAACGAGTCGTACGCGCTCGTGCCCATGAATGGCATTGCGTACCACTCAACCAGACCCGGCGCGTAATGCTCCAGTGGACATTGGATGATCACGTCGTTCTTGCAACGGCGCAGGATGTCAGCCAGGCCTGCAATCATCCCGGGTGGATTGGCCTCGTATTTGATGCTGGCGGCGGTGGGGAAACGGGCCATTTCGACCAGCGCGTCCGGCGGGAACGCGCTTGGATGTAGCGTCTTGAAGCCCCAGGTGGTCACACCGAACAGAATGAGGGCAAGATCGGTCGCGTCTGCAATCTCTCTGGTGCAGGAGACAATCTCGCTGGCGCTCTTCGGCCTGAAGGATGGCGGATACGAGGTAAGCGCTCCTTCGAAACCAAGCTTCTCGGCCAGCCTTGCGGCCTCGAGCATCTCCTCCGCAGTGTCGAAGCTCAGATGAGTGACGAGCGCGAAGCCTTTCGGTGCCGCGGCTGCCGCGATCTCCATGAATTGGCAGTATTCGCGGAACGTGGTGCCCGACTCCGACGCGACGAGCGTGCCCCAAAATCCCATCTCCGCACCACGGCGAATATCGTGCGTGATTGCCCTCTCGTTGAGCGCGTCGAACCGCAGCGTAAAAGAAGGCAACGTCACATTACAGGCACCCTTCCAGGTGGCCCGGACCCGTTCCTTTACTTCATTGCGTTTGTAAGGCAGCGCCATCCTTGCCTCCGTGGTTGATGTTCAAAGCCGGCCTCGCAACCCAAAGCCTTGTTGTCACCGGGCATCGCGCTGGCTCACAGCAATATTCGCAGTCGCGCTGGGCTTTGACAGGATAGTAATCCTGAGTGTCAGTTCGTACAACGCCGGGTGCAGCGTCAAGACGCCAATTGTAATTGGCACGAGCTTAAGGCACCTATGAAACGCAACCGGATGTGGAGCTCGCAGCCATGATCATCAGCCACGACCACTCGCTCCTCGCATATCAGTCATTGGGGCGGCAGTTGACCGAGAAGGAGCGCGAGCTCGCAAACGCAATGATCAAAGCCTTCGGCGCCGGGGAACACGACTTTGCGGCTGTTGCCCGTCTGCTCGAAGAATGGAAGGTGCCCAGGCCGTCCGGCGAGTCCGGCCCCTGGACGTTGCAAAGTCTTGAGCAGGAACTGCATCAAATCAACACGTCGCTCGACCTCGCATACGCCGAAAATGGATTTGGCGCTTGATGCGGTCAGCCCATGAGGAAATGTCACCAAGGTAGCTGAAAGGATCAGGTCATGATCAGCCCCGACCGAATAAAGGAACGCGTGTCGCAGGGACTGCCGGGCCAGTGGTACGTGGTGGCCAAATCGGTGCAGGTGCGGGGCGAGAAGCCCATGGCGGTGCAAGCGCTGGGCAAGAAGCTCGTGCTCTGGCGCAATGGCGAAGGCAGCGTCTGCTGCCTGGAGGACTACTGCCCGCACCGAGGAGCACCGCTTTCGCGCGGCGAGATACTCGAAGGCCATATCGCCTGCCGGTATCACGGCATCAAGCTGGATGGCACGGGAAAGATCATCCGCGTGCCTGCCATGCCGGCCTGTCCGCTGGAAGGCCGCCGCGCCGGGATCGCGTATACCGTGCAGGAGGCCAATGACGGTGTATTCGTTTATTTTCCAAGCATCGAAAAACCGGAGCCCCCGCCGCTCGAGCTGCCAGGCGAATTCGGCAGCCCGCAATGGAGCTCCTTCCTCTGCTCGGCCCTTTGGAGCTGCAACTACCAATACGCAGCGGACAATACTGCCGATCCGATGCATGGCTGTTACCTGCATGCGGATTCGTTCACCCTTGCCTACGGTGCGAAACAGGATTTGCTGAAGCTGGAGAAAGCAGAAGGCGGTTTCATCGTTACCCGCGTCGGCCAGGTCGGAGAGAACTTCGATTGGGTGCACGTGGTGACGGATACGTCCGCCCCGTATATCCGTCTCGATATTCCCTACCCGCCGGCGGGCGGCCCGGGTGGACCGTTCCGCATCCTGGGTTTCATGACTCCGGTCGATGAGAGGAGAACCCGGGTCTTTTTCTGGCGCAACCGGAAGGTGTCGGGAATTGCGGGTGAGGCATGGCGATTCCTGTTCAGAGCTTTCTACGAGAAGCAGCATTGGGACGTGCTCGAGCAGGATCGCGCCATGCTGGAAAATATTCCCTTCGACGCGCGTCATCGGGAGTTACTGTACCAGCACGATGTGGGCGTGGTGCGCCTGCGGCGCACGCTGCAAGAAAGGGCAAAGCGACAGCTCGAGTTCGAGGAAGCCTCGCAACAACAGAAAGTAGGCTGAGACGCCTTTCATGCCGGGTATCTTTCGCGCTGGTGTGTGCGCCGTCCGTTGCCGATTGCGATGAGGCGCGCGATCCGGATGCTCAAAGACCGGACGATCGTAATCACCGGGGCGGCGCGCGGCGTGGGCCTCGCCATCGCTAAAGCGTGTCTGCGGCACGGGGCACGGTTGGTGATTGGCGATGTTCTTGCAGAGCAGGGCGAGCAGACCGCGCGCGAGCTTGCTGGCTGCGGATCGGACGTGCGCTTCGTGCCGGTGGATCTCGCTGAGCCCGCCTCGATCGAGGCTTTTGCGACGGAGGTCGGTCGCATGCACGGGCGCATCCACGGTCTGGTGAACAACGCGGCAATTGCGACGGCGGTCGGCGGCGACCCTTTCGAGCAGATCCCGATCGACTTATGGGACCGGGTGATGCGCGTCAATGTGCGTGGCACCTGGCTCGTCACGCGCGCTCTGACGCCACTGTTCCCGACGCACGGAGGTGGCAGGATTGTGAACATTGCCTCCGACACGGCGCTGTGGGGACCGCCGCGCCTGCTCGCCTACGTTACCAGTAAGGGGGCAGTGATCTCCATGACCCGCTCGCTGGCGCGTGAGCTGGGCCCGCGTGGCATCGGCATCTGTGCGATCGCGCCGGGCATCATGCGCAACGAGGCGACCGAGTACGTGCCGGCCGAGCGCCATCAGGAGTATGAAACCAGACGCGCCGTTCCGGGACCGCAAATGCCGGAAGACATTGTCGATATCGTCGTCTTCCTGCTCACGCCGAGTGCGCTTGCGTTGACCGGCCAAGTCATTCCGGTCAATGCGGGATTTTGGTTTACATGATGGGCAACCACCTGCCTGATGAATCAAGTCGGTCGTCATTGCCGGCAGCCGATCATATTGGCCCTTCTGCCAACGGTTTTCGATCTCTACGTTCTTGCATTTACTTAACTGGCTTTGCCTAGCCCTTTGAGAAACCCCGCTAAGGATTGCTCCTCACCCTTGGCGGAACCGGCGGCGAGAAATCCGACCACCGGCTGGTTGCGCCGCGCGCGTGGCGAGCGGCCACGTGGCGCACCGCAGAGAAGGGTACGGCCTCTTAGCCCTTCAAATGATTGAAACGCATATCCCCCCGGTTCGAGGAACAAGCCGCATATTACTCAAATTGGCAAACTATGGTCAGGGGTCTGTGCTGCGGCGGCAGACTGGCTCAATGTGCGAAGCGCAAAACACGTTGCGGCGTAATTTAACAGCGATCAAGGGTTATCGGTGGGCACGAGGTAAGAATGCGGCGATCGTTCCTTTCGGTCATTGTCCTTGTCTGGGGGATCGGCCTGGCAGCGGCCGAACAGTCGCCGTTGCTTGATCGTTGTCTGAGGGGGTCCAATAATGCCCATGAGGTTAAGGAATCGAGGACCGCATGCACGGATTATGTCGCAAATCTTATGCAGGGCGTGCGGTTTGGAATTGTGGGATCACATCAGCGAGCGCTGCCTTTTTGCCTTCCTGCAGGGAACCTGACCGAGGAACAGTTGAACCTAATCCATCGACGGTTTACGGCCGAAAATCCGCAGATTGAGAGTTCGACTGCGCGTCTGATTGAGGGCGTAATCGTGGTAAAGGTATATCGTTGTAATTCCTCAAATTAGGACGCTATCCGCGTGACAACGAAACGGCAGACAATCGCGACACTCGACGATGCGCGAGCCTAACGCATCCTGCTGCACCGCTAAGCCTTGACAAGCTCGCTTTCGCGCGCCACGCGCTCATGCGGTTCGTTGGCGCTCTTGATGCGATATTCAGGCTCGTTGCCGCCCGGAAGCTGTTTGATCACCTCGAAAACACCACTTGGCACAAACCGACTAATTGCCGGGTTGATGGTAACGATATCTCCGACCTTGAATTTGTGGGACGGCATCGGGTTGCTCGCCTTTCCCCGGTGCCCACCTTAACCCAGTTGACATGATTCGGACAGGGGCGCGCGAGAATATGGACCCCAGTCTCGTTCTGCATTCGCTCAGCGTGCGAGCGGGCCAAACCTCTCAAAGGGCCTTCGGCGGACGAGACTTATAATTGGGAACTATCGCAGGTTCATCTCGCGATCCCAATTTACAAAATGCTTCGTCCAATAATTTGGCCAGGTAGGTCGGCGTAACTTGTAGACGCTCGGCCCAATAGCCGAGCTCCGTCGCGCTCAGACCTCGTACCTCCTGACAGGTAACAGCTTGTCCCGATGATGCAGAAAGAAGAAGGACAAAGGCTGCCATCCCCAGGCGCATCGAAAGGATCGACATGTTCGCACCAGCGGTTTTGCCGCGACGCTTGCCACCGGGGTGTACGCCGCCACTACGTCGTCCCGGCTGAGCGTTCTCAAACCAGGCCCACTCACTGTTAGTCGCACTCGCGGCGGAGTGGTTCATTGACGGTAACGGGGTACCGATAGGGGCGGAGAGGAAATCGAAGGCTTCGCAGTCGCCGTCGGCCAGCAACGGGGACCAACGCCCGGGCGAGATCATCCCGGACTCGCGGGCGAGATCATCCCGGAACGTGCAGGGCAATCGCATATGAGCAAGCCGTATCCCAAACCGAGGCCGCAAAGCGGCACTACGCTGGTGGTTCTTGTAGGGGCGGGTTTCAAACCCGCCCTCGTTCGGCATTCACGGTGAGTGAGGTTGATCCGAGCTTAACCGTACGAACTTCGATTCAGCAGCTGATGACGGCAATTCTCTGGCAGCGAGCCTGTGGCACAGGGGCGGGTTTCAAACCCGCCCCTACAAGCTTCGCGACCGCGATGTACTTCCCGTCCGGGGTTTGCGGGACGCTTGTCATATGCGATTGCCCTCCCGGAACGGGGGACGGCTTCCTATCGGAATCCGCAGGCGGCGGCCGGCTATCCTATTCGCCCCGACCGGATCGAGATCGCTCAGTTAGTGTTGCGGATCGATCTCGCTTCCCGAAAGGAAATGAGACGTTGCCGACTTTCGTCCCATAGAACGAGGCGCACGCAGCGCAAGCTATGCAGCAGCGTGAGCCGGCTCACGTCGCGAAGCTCGGGATGCTCGCGAAACACCCCCGTCAGCAGGGAGTACGTAATGAAAATCGCCAGATGGTGGACATTGAGCA
>CATPCO010000243.1 GCA_955652925.1 uncultured Xanthobacteraceae bacterium
ATTCCCCATTGGCACCATGATGGAAAAACTAGGATTCCAGCAGTTGGTGGAAGAAACGCTGACGGTGAAGAGGGTCACGCTCGTCATGTCCATGTACCAGTTCCTTCTGGCAATCCTCTTGAATATTTACGTGGGCTTCTCCCGGCTGAACCATATACAGTTCGTCCAGCGTGAGCCGATGCTCACCGGCCTCCTGCACGTGACGAGTCTGCCACCGCAATGTACATTCTGGCGGTTTTTGGCTTCCCTGCGCATCCATATTGCGGCGCAGGTTCTCAAGGTGCAGCGATTGATGCGGCAACGGGTCTGGGAAGCCGCGCATGTGAATCTGAAGGTGGTCACGCTGGACACCGACACTACCGTGCATACTCTGTTCGGTCGGCAGATGGGCGGTCGTAAGAGCTACAACCCCAAGAATCGCGGCAAGAAGAGCTATCAGCCGATCCTAACGTTTCTGGCCGAAACGCGCGAGTACATAGCGGGGGAACTGCGCAATGGGGACCGGCCCAGCGGAAAACAGATCGCCCAGCATCTGGATGAAGTGGAGGCCCACTTGCCCAAGCAAGTGCACAGTGTGTATCTGCGTACGGATTCGGGCTTGTACTGTTGGGATACGGTGCAAGCGTGTGAGGCAAAAGATTGGTGGTTCATCCTCTCGGTGCGTAAGAGCACGCGGCTACTGGAGCAATTAGAGGCTGCTAAGTGGACCAAATCCTCTAAAACGGATTCGGACGGGGAGTGCGAGTTCTGGTACCAACCGGAGGGCTGGGCCAAGGCGTACCGCTTCGTTGCTCTGCGTTATTTGAAGAAGCCGAAGGTCAAGGATGAGAGCGATCCGGAGCAATACCAATTGTTCGATACGCCGCAGTACAGCTACCGGGTATTCGTCACCAATATAGAAGAGCCAGTGTGGTGGCTGGAGTGGTTCTACCGCCAGCGCGGCGGAGCCGAGAACCTGATCAAAGAAGCCAATAACGATGCCGGGCTGGCGGCGCACCCTTCCGGCCGGTTCGAGACCAATCGGAACTACTTTCAACTGGCGATGTTGGCGTACAACCTGAACTGCTGGCTGATGCTGTTCAATCGAGAGGAAGACGCCAGTACCACAACCAGGCAGCACACCAAGTTGTCGACGGCGCGACTGAGGTTCCTGTTTGTGGCCGCTAAAATCTGGCGGCATGCGGGGCGAGTAGGAGTGAGCTATAGCGACCACTATGCGGAGCAGGGGATGTTTCAGCGCTTAATGGACCGGCTGCGCGCGATCGCGCCGGGCGGCGACGCTTTTCTGCCGGTATTGAAGAACGCGCTGACCTGAGGATGTAGGGGCGCGTTTTTGAGACCGGCCCGTGCATAAAATTCTATGCACCTCATGATAAGTGATTGTCATAAGGGCAGATACAAGTGTGGTGCTAACCTGTGCCGGTCTGAACTAAGAAGGAGGATTCAGAGCTAAAGGGCGAGTTATAAAGTCAGCAACTACGGCAGACTCCCGGCTTGGCAGCCGGCCCGAGGTTGGGGTCTGTTCGGGTGCATAATTTAGGTTAACAACAGACCAGACCGCAGAGAGCTACGCGGCTACTTTTGACAGCAACGTACTGGGTGTGCTGTTGAGCATGAAGCACGAACTGCGGGCGATGCTGCCACAGGGGAGCGGGAGCATCGTCAATGTCTCGTCGGCCTATGGAAGCGTCGGCGCTGCCGGAGCATCCGTTTATGTAGCCAGCAAACATGCAGTGGAAGGACAGACGAAGTCCCCTGCACTGGAAGTCGCAGGGACCGGAGTTCGGGTAAACGTAGTCGCTCCGGGCACTACGGATACGGGTATGCTCACACGCTTCACCAACACAGATGAAAATAAAGCGGCGCTCGTCTCCACCGTGCCAGTCAAACGTCTGGCAACACCGGAGGAGATCGCTCATGTGATTGCCTTTGTCGCTTCGGCAAATGCGTCGTACATGACTGGCGCCTCCATCCCCGTGGATGGTGGGATGATCGCGGTCTGATTGTGGGTCCGTCTCCTGCAGGGGATTTCTTATGAGTAACTACACGCACCACACCGCGCCGACCCAATTCGTTGAGGGCGGCTGGCGTTCGCTTCGCGTACCGTCGCTTCGCCAACCGCCGCTCCGGCCTAACGATCGACATCCCACTGCTCTTCTTCATGCACTTTACCGGAACCATGGATCACTGGGACCCCGCGGTAACCGACGGATTTGCCCAGGACCGCGAAGTGATTTTGTTCAACAACGCCGGCGTCTCCAGCTCCAGCGGTGAAGTTCCGACTTCAATTGAAGAGATGGCGCAGCACGCAGGCGCCTTCATCGACGCGCTCGGCGTTAAGAAGCTCGACGCGCTCGGATTTTCGATCGGCGGCCTCATCGCGCAGCAGTTCACTATGGACCGGCCAGACCTTGTCCGAAAACTCATCCTGGTTGGCACGGGCCCAAGGAGTGGCGAGGGGATGGCGTCGCTAACACCCGAGGCACAGGAGATCTTTGGAGCCAAGTACGATCCTCCAGACGAGCTGTGGCTTCGTGTCTTCTTTACTCCATCAAAGCTAAGCCAGGCAGCCGGAGGGAAATATCTAGAACGACAG
>CATPCO010000244.1 GCA_955652925.1 uncultured Xanthobacteraceae bacterium
ACCATGACGTTCGGGTTCGAGGTGTTGGAGCAGGAGGTGATCGCGGCAATCACGACGTCGCCATGGCCGAGATCATGGTTGCGGCCTTCGACCGCAACCCGCGCCAGCGCCCCGGCCTTGCTAAAATCCTTGTCGAGGGAAGTGGCGAGCGAAGGGTGGAGGTCGAAGATGTCCTTTCCCCCATCGCCGCCCTTGTTGAATTCCTTTTCCATCGCCTTGGCAAAGCCGGCCCTCACGTCCTTGAGCGCGACGCGGTCCTGCGGCCGCTTGGGGCCGGCAAGCGAGGGCTCTACCTGCGCCAACTCGAGCTTGAGCACGTCGGTGAAAATGGGGTCGGGCGTGGACTTCGTCCGATACATGCCCTGCGCCTTCAGGTAAGCCTCTACCAGCGCGATGCGGTGCTCGTCGCGCCCGGTCATGTGCAGGTAGTCGAGCGCCACCTTGTCCACCGGGAAGAAGCCGCAGGTGGCGCCGTATTCGGGCGACATGTTGCCGATGGTGGCGCGGTCCGCGATGGTGAGATGGTCGAGCCCGGGCCCGAAGAATTCGACGAACTTTCCCACGACGCCGTGCGCGCGCAGCATCTGGGTGACGGTGAGCACGAGATCGGTTGCGGTCACGCCCTCCTTGAGCGCGCCGGTGAGCCGCACCCCGATCACTTCCGGCAGCACCATGGAATAGGGCTGGCCGAGCATGGCGGCTTCGGCCTCGATGCCGCCCACGCCCCACCCGAGCACGGCGAGGCCGTTGACCATGGTGGTGTGGGAATCCATGCCGATCAGGGTATCGGGGAAGGCGACTTCCATGACGGCCGACTTGCCGTCGATCTTGACCTTGTCCTTCTTCGTCCAGACGGTCTGGGAGAGGTATTCGAGATTGACCTGATGGCAGATGCCGGTCCCCGGCGGCACGACGCGGAAATTGTCGAAGGATTTCTGCGACCATTTCAGGAACTCGTAGCGTTCCTGGTTCTGCCGGTATTCCTCGTCCACGTTCTTCTTGAAGGCCGTGTTGCTGCCGAAGAAGTTGACGGCGACGGAGTGGTCGCAGACGAGATCGACCGGCACCAGCGGATTGATTTTGCGCGGGTTGCCGCCGAGCTTCTTTATGGCGTCCCGCATCGCCGCGAGATCGACCACGGCGGGCACCCCGGTGAAATCCTGCATCAGCACCCGCGCCGGGCGAAACGCGACCTCCCGGTCCGAGGTCTTGGTCTTGAGCCACTGCGCGATCGCCTGGAGGTCCTCCTTGGCAACGGAGCGGCCATCCTCGTTGCGCAGCAGGTTCTCGAGCAGGATCTTGAGGGTGAAGGGAAGGCGGGAAATGCCCTTGAGCCCGTTCTTCTCCGCGGCCGCGAGGCTGTAATAGGCGTAGGTCTTGCTGCCGACCTTGAGCGGTTTGCAGCACCTGAAACTGTCGAGCGAAGTCATCCTTTGTTCTTCCGATGCTTGGCCGGCGGTATCATACTACCGAGCGGCGGCCCACTGGCGAGCTCCGCAGCGGACAAAAGCGGGTGCGGAGCAATGGCTTATAGAAGCTTTTTTCGCTTCGTTCCAGAAAATCGCCGCCGGCCGGCAAAATGTTCGCGTAGCGGCTGGCTCTGCGGGAATTCGACGTGCAGCGCGACAGTTCGCAGGGGCCGACTCGGTCTGCTAACCCACCCTAACCTGGCTTAGCACTTAGCTAAGCTAGTCGTAGGCTTCCTCGGGCACGACCTCACGGGACGCCCGCACCCGCCTGCTCAAAGCAAAAGAAGCTCCGGCACTGCCGGTGCTTCACGCCCCCCCGATTTATCGGGCGATGCTGGCAAGCTGCCTAGAAGCCGAAGCCGCCGCCGCCGCCGCCGAACTTGAGGTTTACGCCGACCTTGAACACGTTCACGTTCTGCTTGATGTCCACCCCAAAGGTCGTGGGGACGACTGCAACGCAGACCAGAAGCGCCGTGCAGTTGAAGTTGTTGGTCTTCGTCCCGAAGCCGTAGTAGTCGTATTCGGCGAAGCCGGTGAGCCAATCGAGGAAGGCATATTCGCCGCCGATGCCCAGCGTCCAGCCGCCGCGGGTTTCGCTCGCTGTGGCGAAGGTACCCACGCCCCCCAGCACCGCCCCTGTTTGCAGCGAGTAATCGTCGCGCACCCAGGCGCCGCCGCCCTTTACGTAACCGAGAAAGCGGCCCCAGGCGTAACCGACCCGGCCGGTGACCGAGGCAAGCGAGCGAATGTCGACGTGGTTGGTGACGCCGAGAAAGCCGAAGCCCAGGGCTGCGTTCACATTGTTGCCGTCTCCATTCGCCCCAACCCAGTCATAATCGCCCTGAATGCCGAACACCCAGTTCGCGACCTGGTAATTGCACCCGCCCTGCAGGCCGCCGAGGCCGCCGCTCACGGTGTGGCTGCCGAAATCTGCTCCGGGAGCAATGGCAAGCAGACCCAAAGCAGGTACGCCAGGAATGAAGTTCGTGTTGGTGAACGTCTTGTTCGACCAGATGCCGCCGCCGTTGCCGCCGACATAGCAGCCCGTCCAGGTGAACACGGCGATGACGGGCGGCGGCGGCGCGTAAACCGGCGGCGCGGGCCTCGCGAGATCTGCCGCCTGTGCAGGCACTGCTAAGGAAGCGGTGACTGCGGCGGCTGCAAGCAGAAATCTTTTCATCTTTGAAGTTCCCCCTCTTCTACTACCCAACTCCAGCCTCGTTCTTAGCAGATCACCGGGGGCCTGACTGTTGCGCACGCGCCACACCGAAGCGAATTAACGGGAGCTCTGCACGAGAAGCATAGGTTGTTGCCCGCGCAATACGGGGACTTCATTGCGCCGGCCGCTTTCGGAGCCCTGAAGACATTCCTGTGGGTAGCATTAACATGCAGTGAATCGCTCGCCGCGCCGGGGGGGTGACGGTGCGGGCCGCGAGGCGCGAGGGAGCATGCAAGGATGCATCTGGAAACACGCGTGCTGATTACCGGAGGGGCCGGCTTTCTCGGCTCGCATCTGTGCGAGCGGCTGCTCGCGGAGAATGCAAACGTGGTCTGCGCCGACAATTTCTTCACCGGCGCACGGCGCAACATCGAGCATCTGCTCGACCACAGGCATTTCGAGCTCCTGCGTCACGACGTGACGTTTCCGCTCTATATCGAAGTGGACGAGATCTATAACCTCGCCTGCCCCGCCTCCCCGGTGCACTATCAGCACGACCCCGTGCAAACCACCAAGACCAGCGTGCACGGCGCGATCAACATGCTGGGCCTCGCCAAGCGCCTGCGCGCCAAGATCCTGCA
>CATPCO010000245.1 GCA_955652925.1 uncultured Xanthobacteraceae bacterium
ATGGCATCTTCAGCCGAGAACCCCAGTCCGCGGAATTTTTGATCTGCATCCAGCAGCAGGATTCCGTTCTTCGCCACAATGCCTATCACCATGATCATCCCCATGAAGGAAGCAACGTTGAACGTGGTACGAGTGATGATCAGCGCCAGGAAGACACCCGCGGTCGAGAGTAGAGCAGAAGCTAAGATTGCCAGCGGTGCGGCGAATGAACGGAATTCGAAGAGCAGCACGATGAACACCAGGACGATGGCCAACATCAGTACAAACGCCAGATCGCGGAATGACTTTTGCTGTTCTTGATAAGTGCCACCGTATTCCACGCGAACACTCGAGGGAAGATGCAACCCATCCACTACTTTCTTCACGGCGGCTACAGCGGTTCCGAGGTCTGTCCCTTCCAAACGCGCAGTGACGGAGACATCCCGTTGCAGGTTCTCTCGGCGAATCTCGGTTTGAGGTGGAAGCTCGATAATTGTTGCTAGAGAGCCGAGAGTCGCGGTTTTTCCAGCGCTACTGGTCAGCAGCGTATTACTCATGGCCTCAAGTGAAGCCCGATTGGTGTCGGGAAATCGTACTCGAACAACGTACGCACGATCATTACTGACTACGGGAGTTGCCGCAGGTTCACCTTCCACGATTGCCGCAGCGTCTACGGCAAGTTCTTCTGGCGTGAATCCCGCACGGGCAGCCACGCTGGGATTAATCTGAAATGTAACCGCCGGACCACTGATGGTGTTCTCAAGCCCATTAAGCACATCAACCACCCCTTGTACTTTGCCAATGGCATCGGCTACCTTCGGCGCCCAGGTTGCCAGCAGCGCAACGTCCTGAGAAAACAACTTGATCTGGACCGGTTCCGGCGCGCTGGTCAAATCGCCAATCATGTCTTGCAGGACCTGCACGAACTCCACTTTCACAGCAGGTTCCTCGCTAGCCACCTGCGAGCGAACATCTTCGATTATGTCGTCGATGGCGCGGCTGCGATCCTTCTTCAATTTGACCAGAATGTCCCCTCGATTGGCCTCGGTGACTGCCGCCAGCCCCAATTCCAAGCCCGTCCGCCGCGATGCGCTTTCGACTTCCGGAATAGAATTGATGATCTGCTCCGTATGAACGACCATGCGGTTGGTTTCCGCGAGCGACGTTCCCGCCGGAGTGAAATAGTCCAACGTGAATCCGCCTTCATCCATTTCCGGCATTAGATCGGAGCCCGAGTACCGATAGCAAAGGTAAGAAACCGCAATCAGTATGATGCTGAGGCCCGCGAGCCACAGAGGTTTGCCCAACGCGCGCCGCAACCAGCGTTCATGGAAATCTACAATTTTTCGAAAAGACCCGCCCAGCGAAGCTTCTTCCGCTGCCAATAATCGTTCGATCGACTCCTCTTCCGATTGTGCCTCGCTGCTTTCAGGCCCTGCTCCTTTGCGCTTGCGGATGAAATATTGGCTCAGATTCGGCGTCCAGGTCAGGGCCAGTACTAGCGACGCCAGAAGCGACACCCCCATCGTCACCGCCAGGGCGCGGAAGAAAGTACCGGTAACCCCAGTAATCGAAATCAGTGGGAGAAATACCACGATCGGCGTGATTGTCGATCCAATCAGCGGAACCGTGATTTCCTCTAGCGCGCTATGAATCGCCTGAGTCGGCCCTGCCCGGAGTCGCGATGGATGACAATGTTCTCCACCACCACAATGGCATCGTCAATAACCAGGCCCACCGCCGCCGCAAGTCCGCCCAGTGTCATCAGATTGAAGCTTTGCCCCATCATCTTGAGAGCAATAAACGTGACCGAAATGGTGACCGGGATTACCAATCCGGCAACTACCGAGGTCCCCCAGTCGCGCAAAAAAACAACCAAAATGATGGACGCGAGAATCAGACCGAGTATGATCGCGTCCCGCACACTCTTGATCGAATCGCTCACGATGATGGACTGGTCGTAGAAGGGCCGAATCTCAATGCCCGGTGGGAGCGACTTGCGAATTTCCGCTACTTGCGCGTGAACCTCGTCCGCCACCTGCACAGTGTTACTGTCGGGCTGGCGATTGATGTTCAGCAGTACCGCCGGTTTACCGTTCGCAGTCACAATTGTGTAAACCGGCTTAACACCTGGAGTAACCGTTGCCACATCTCCAACTCGCACCGGAACCCCGCCTGGCGTGTTCTTAATAACAACGTCGGCGATCTGCTGCGGGTTGCGCACCTGCGCGCTGACCAGTCCCAAAACCAGTTGGTGATTGCGCTCGAAGAGCCCTGGCGAATCGATCAGATTGGTGCGCTTCATGGTATCGAGTATGTCGGTCACGGTGACCGTTGCGGCCAGCAGCTTCGCGGGATCAGGCGTGATTTGGAACTCCGGCTGCTGCCCGCCTTGCACTAACACCGTGGATACGCCATCAAGACGGTTCAACCGTGGCTTGATGTCATAGGTTGCCATTTCCCACAGTTGGGTCTGGGGAATCGTAGCCGAGGTGAGGCTATATCCGATGATAGGAAAGCTTGCAAAGGTCAGGCGATTCGCCATAACCGTCGCCGTCGGTGGCAGTTCCGGTTGCACGCGTGAAATTGCTGCATTCACATATTGCAGTGTCTGGAACATGTCTACGTTCCAGTCGAAAAATAGATCGATCTCGGCTGAGCCGCGGCTAGTGATCGAGCGCACCTCGAGCAGCCCAGGAACGCTATTCACACCTTCTTCCAGCGGACGCGTAATAGTCACCATCATTTGATCGGTGGGCATGACTCCGTTATCAACCGCGATCAAAATTCGCGGGAAGTTGGTAGCTGGAAATACCGAAACGGGAATAGTAAAAGCCAGATAGCCGCCCAGCAGCGCCAGCGTCAGGATCAGAAAGATCACCGACTTAGAATGACGCGAAAACCAGTAGGACCGTTCGGGATTCGCGCCGGGTTGCGTGCTGAAATCATTTTTCATTTGGCGTGAGGGCCCGTTTCTGTGGACTTAACTTCGGATTTATCTTGGGGATTCTCTTCTTCTTTAATCTTGGAGTTATCAGGGAGCCCGTAGGCGCCGGATGCAACGATCCGATCTCCGGCGTTAATGCCTTCTGTGATCTGAATCTGATCACCCTGCCGGATTCCTACCTTCACATCTTTCAGATGGGCGTGATTATCGGCACTCACCTGCATCACCTGGGTACTTCCATCTTGTCCCGTGAGCAGGGCCGTAGCCGGGATCACTAAGGCGTCTGGAACCGTTTGCGCCACCATCGAGAGTTGCACACTCGTGCCCGG
>CATPCO010000246.1 GCA_955652925.1 uncultured Xanthobacteraceae bacterium
CGCCGCGTCCGGGGAATTGACCGAGTCCGGCAGGACCCGCAGCGCAGTACTCGCCGACCTCCTTCCCGGGCTCCCGATCGGCGCGCGTTGTCGGCTGGAGGAGCGCTGTTTTGTTTTAGATTGGCGGCTGCACACCTACCTCATTGAATTTGGTTGTGGGAGCGTCCAGATGGGATCCAACAGCCAATATCTGTGCATCGTGCAGGACCACAAAAGCGCAGGCGCCCAGGTTCGACTGCCGTTCGAAGGGGACGCCACACTCTCGCTGATCTTGTCGAAGGCGTTCATGCTAGCCGATGACGACAAGATCAAGGACCGCTCGATCGTGTCGCAGATCAGCTAAACCTTTCGGCGCCATAGGGTGCCGGATCAGTAAACGGCGTAGCGTCGGTGATCATCTCTGCGATCAGCCGGCCTGTGACGGGCCCGAGCGTCAATCCCCAATGGGCGTGGCCGAAGGCAAGCCACAGGTCGGCGTGCCCGGGCGCGCGTCCGATCACCGGCCGGGAGTCGGGAAAGCATGGCCGGCTGCCCATCCAGGGCGCCGCCTCGACCGTTTGGCCGAGGGGAAAGAGCGCTTTTGCGGTCGGCATCAACCGGGCGAGCTGCACGGGTGTCGGGGGCGCGTCACGGGAAGCAAATTCGACCCCCGTGGTGAGCCGGATGCCTTGCTCCATCGGCGCAAGACAATAGCCGATATCGGCATCCACCACCGGCCGGGACAAGGCGGCATTCCCGACCGGCCGGAAATGGCGGTGATAGCCTCGCTTGATCCCGAGCGGCAGCCGCACGCCCAGAGGCTCGAGCACGTCGGGCGCAAACGGGCCGAGCGCCACGACCGCCGTCTTGGCGTCGAGTGGCCCCTGCGCCGTGTCAATGCGCCAGCGATTGCCGGCACGATGGAGCGTGCGTGCGTCGGCAGTGATAACCACGCCACTGAGCGCTGCGAAGCGGGCCGAATACGCCTGCGTCACCGCCAGCGGATTGGAGACGCTGGCCGTGCCTTCCCAGAACACCGCGCGGTGAAAAACAGGTGCAAGGCTCGGTTCGAGCTCGCGCGCGGCTTCTTTGTCGAGCACGCGAAAGGATATTCCGGCGTCGCGCGCAAAGGCGAGCGCCGGGCCCAGCGCCGCTATGCTCGCCTCGCTGCGATAAAGCTTCATCCAGCCATTCTTGCGCAGATAACGGGTGGCCCCCGCTTCTGCCAGCAAGGCTTCGTGCTCGGACACCGCGCGCGCGAACAAGGGCCGCATGACCCGCGCCGTCGCGATGAGACGATCGGGACGCGAAGCCGCGCGAAACGCGAGCAACCACGGAGCAACGGCCGGCAGAAAGCCCAGGTGGTAATTGGCTTCCGGGGAGCGCTTGAGTGCAACCCGCAGCAGCGTGACGAGGTCAGAGGGAAAGCCCGGCGGGAAAGTCGTGTTGCCTTCAATCACGCCGGCATTGCCGTAGGATGTCTCCTCGCCCGGGGCGCGCCGATCAACGAGGGCGACGGCAAGTCCGCGCTTGGCAAGATGCAGCGCGACCGAAGTGCCCACAATGCCTGCACCGAGGACCATGGCATCGACTTGCGTCATGAGGGGATCTTTCCGTTTCCATTTGATCCGTAGGTTGGCAAAGGTCTGCTGTTATTCCCAAGCTTCGTGACTACATCAGTCGGGCGGCAATGTGTTTCACCATACCGCATTTCGCAGCCGCCATCCTGGCGCGTTGCTCAGCGCAATTGTGCGTGTTAGGCGAAGCAGGATTACAGGAGTAGGAGGATGCACCGGCCGCTGATCATTGCGCCTTCCATTTTCGCTGCCGACTTTTCCCGCCTCGGCGAAGAGGTACGCGCGGTCGATGCTGCGGGCGCGGATTGGATCCATGTCGACATCATGGATGGTCATTTCGTTCCGAATATTTCATTCGGACCCGACGTGGTGAAGGCGATACGCTCATACACAAGGAAATCTCTCGATGTTCACCTCATGATCGCGCCGTGCGATCCTTACCTCGAGGCGTTCGCGAGAGCCGGGGCCGATACCATTATCGTCCATGTGGAGGCGGGTCCACACCTCTATCGCTCGCTGCAGGCGATCCGCTCACTTGGCAAGCGCGTTGGGGTGACGCTCAACCCGGGCACGCCGGTCGAGACAATCGAACCGGTGATCGACTTGGTCGATCAGATCCTGGTCATGTCGGTCAATCCCGGCTTTGGCGGTCAGGCCTTTATTTCGTCTGCGGCAGAAAGAATTTCGCGCCTGCGCGCGTTGGCCGCGTCGCGCCCCATCGATATCGAGGTCGACGGCGGCATCACGGCCGAGACTGCGCCGATCGTTGTCCGGGCGGGAGCCAATGCGCTGGTCGCCGGCTCCGCGGTGTTCAAGGGCGGCAAGCCCGAAACTTATCGCGCCAACATCGCGGCAATTCGCGCTGCCGCCGCGCACGCGCGCGGGGAAGCGGCATGATTCATCGTTGCGGAACACGCAACACTGAAACGGCGAGATCCGCATGATCCCTCGTTACACCCGGCCGCAACTTGCTGCGATCTGGGATCCGCAGACGCGCTACCGCATCTGGTTCGAGATCGAGGCACACGCCGCCGACGCCATGGCCGAGCTCGGCATCATTCCCCAAGCGGCGGCGAAGAAAATCTGGGAAAAGGGAAAGAGCGCGACCTTCGACGTCGCGCGTATCGACGCGATCGAGCGCGAGGTCAAGCACGACGTCATTGCTTTTCTCACGCATCTCGCTGAGATCGTCGGGCCGCAGGCGCGCTTCCTGCACCAGGGCATGACCTCCTCGGATGTGCTCGATACCTGCTTCAACGTCCAGCTCGTGCGCGCCGCCGATGTTCTGATGGCGGACATTGATGCGCTGCTCGCGGTGCTCAAACGCCGTGCCTGCGAGCACAAATTCACCCCGACCATCGGCCGCTCGCATGGCGTGCATGCCGAGCCCACCACGTTCGGGCTCAAGCTCGCCTATGCCTACGCCGAATTCTTTCGTGCCAAGGAGCGCTTGATCTGCGCCCGGACTGAGGTTGCGACCTGCGCAATTTCCGGCGCGGTGGGCACCTTCGCGCAAGTCGATCCGCGCGTCGAGGCCCATGTCGCAAAAGCGATGGGGCTCGCGGTCGAGCCCGTCTCGACCCAGATCATCCCGCGCGATCGTCACGCCATGTATTTCGCGACGCTGGCGGTTGTGGCTTCCTCGGTCGAGCGGCTCGCAACAGAAATCCGCCATCTCCAGCGCACCGAAGTGCTCGAAGCCGAAGAGTTCTTCGCCGAGGGTCAGAAGGGCTCCTCCGCCATGCCGCACAAGCGCAACCCCGTCCTTTCCGAGAACGTTACCGGGCTTGCCCGCATGGTACGCGCCTATGCGACGCCGGCGCTCGAGAACGTGGCGCTCTGGCACGAGCGCGACATTTCCCATTCCTCGGTCGAACGCATGATCGGACCCGATGCCACGGGCACGCTTGATTTTGCGCTGGCGCGCCTCGCCGGCATCGTCGACAAGCTCGTGATTTATCCCGCGAACATGAAGAAGAACCTCGATCGCCTTGGCGGTTTGGTGCACTCCGAGCGCGTAATGCTCGCGCTCACCCAGAAGGGGCTCGCGCGCGAGGACGCTTATCGGCTCGTCCAGCGCAATGCCATGCGTGCGTGGAAGGAAGAGACAGAGTTTGCGTCCTTGCTCAAAGCAGACCACGAAGTCAGGAAGCATCTGAGCGAGGCGGAGTTGACCCAATTGTTCGACATGGAGCATCACATAAAGCACGTTGAAACGATCTTTGCGCGCGTGTTCGGAAGCTGACACCGCGACTTCTCCACCGGCTGTCCACCGCTCGTCCCGGTGCGTATCCACAGATTTGCGAGCCCCAATTTGCGCGACTCAGCAGCGCTGTCTAAGTTGCGTCGAAATTGATCAAGGTGCGGAGGGTGCAATGAGCCGTTTGGTACGCAGTCCACAGCGCGCGGACAACGAATTGCCGATTGCAGGTCTGGAAGACGTCCTTGGTCCCGGTCTCGGCGGCGAGGGGGCGGTTTCCCCGGGCGACAATTATCTCGAGCGGATCGCAAAATACGTTCCGGGCGAGGTGCTCGCATTTTTCATTTTCGTCAATGTCATCCTTGAGCAAGCGGTAAAGACGGGCGGCAAGACCGCGATGATGGCTGGAGTGCCGGTGACGAGCGTCGCTCAGGGCGCGTTGGTGGTCGGTCTGATACTCACTCCATTCTTCATCTGGTATGTACGTGAAGAAGGTGACGCCTGGTTGATCAATGCCTTCGTCTCGACGCTGGCTTTTCCGTTCTGGGCCTATGCATTGGGTGCGGTCGCCTTCGATGATCACTGGGACGGCAATCTCGCCGCCATCCTGCTCGCGACATTCACGGTGGTGAGCGGCCTCATTGCGCCGCGGGCGGCGCGCCCGAAGAAGCGCAAGGAAAAGAAGATCAGCGCTCCGTCACGGCCGGATCGTCCCCATCTCGACCTGGTCGAGCCTAGCTCGGCGTAACCACCCGCTCCGTCATTCCGGGGCGCTGCGCTCGGTCCCCGGGAATGACGGCATTGCGGAGCTGCGCGGACTTGCGTAACCAGGGGCGGCGTGGCGAATGCAGGGACCATTCTGATCTTTGATTCAGGCCTTGGCGGTCTCACCGTGTTCAGAGAGGTCGCCAAGGCACGGCCCGACATGCGCTACATCTACGTCGCCGACGATGCTTTCTTTCCCTATGGCGATCATGGCGAGGCGGAGCTGGTCGATCGCGTCTCTACTTTCATGGGCGAGCTGATCGCCGCCCATTCTCCTGAGTTCGTCGTTATCGCCTGTAATACCGCTTCAACCCTGGTGCTGCCGCATCTGCGCGCGCGCTTTCGCGTTCCTTTCGTCGGTACCGTCCCTGCGGTCAAGCCGGCCTGCGCGAGCTCCGTGAGCAAACGCGTGAGCGTGCTCGGCACCCAAGCGACCGTGAGCCGCGAATACACGCGTGCGCTCATTCGCGATTTTGCGAATGGCAGCGACGTCGTGCTGGTGGGCTCGGCGCATCTTGCGCAGTTTGCGGAGGCAGAGTTGCAAGGGAGCCCGGTCGACGATCACCTGATTGCACGGGAG
>CATPCO010000247.1 GCA_955652925.1 uncultured Xanthobacteraceae bacterium
CTGGCGATTGGTCGCTGTTCGAAATACCTCCCTGCGCAATAGCGACCTTGATACCGGAAGTCGGGTCGTTCAGCAGCTTGATGTTATCCACCGCACCATTCGTTAGGCGCAGCTCTACGCCGACGTGGGAGCGGGCAAGAATTTCCCGATACCTCTTGCCGATAGCCTCGTAGGTTTGATTTTTTGTACCTGTGGCGATTGTAAATTTCGAGGGCGGCGCAGGAACAAAATAATCCAGCGCGAGCCAGCTCATGCCCACAATGCAGAGGATCGCGGCCAATCCTTTGAGCAGATGCCAGTGATCAAACTCCAGCACGAATCTTTCTCCACGGGTTGCGTCGCCGCCGGCGAGCTACGATACCGCGTCTACGCGTTCATGCCCTAGACAGCTTTGGCTATTCGGCTCCGCACCTCAACCAGACGCGAGGCAAGTTGCGTACGCATGAGAGTAATGTGGCGTTGCAGGATAAAAAACAAATCCGAGTGTCGCTGTGGAAGGATTCTCGCTGCGCTATCGATGTTTTCCAATTCGGTTTGGAGCGATACCACTTGGGGAGCGGTCAATTCTGTTTGCGCTGCCTCTTCAACAATCCTCAGGCGGCGGTATAATTTACGCATGTGGTCGTGCAAAAACCACCGATATAGCTTGGGTGCAAAATTGAACAGCGGGATGCCGATCGCTATGGCTGTGACCAGCACCGCGATCGCCCTTTGCACATGGACAGTTAGCCACAAAGGCAAATGCCTTTGCAGAAGCGATGGGCCGTTCTTGTAGAAATCGGTGACACTCGCAGCCATGGGATATTCCGGGTCGGTCTGCGTGGGGAATTCGCCGGCACGCTGGAAAATCCCCGGTCCGCCATGTTCTCTTATCAGTGTCTGCAACAGCAGACTTACAATCTGAGGATGGAGATCGCCGCGGATCAGTATGCGGACAGTGGTCGCGATGAGCGACACATCATTCGGCGGAATGTTCGCCGCAATATCAAACACGCCCTGGGGCAACGTCACCCGAACGAGGTTCGGAAAAATACGGGTGAGCGCTTCCGCCCGTGCGAAGCTCATGAGCCGGACGTTGGGCATTCGCAGCATGGTTTGGACGGCCGGTGATTCCGGCGCGCTGGCAATCCAATAGGCATCCACCTTGCCGTCCCTGAGTGCCTCGACCGCGGTTGTGCCCGCGATAGGCAGAAATGTCGCGGTCGTTGCCGTGACGCCATCCGTACCAAGGACTTGCTCGGCTACCTGCCGAACTGCGGTCCCCGCTGGCCCGACGGCGATGCGTTTGCCTTTGAGTTGCGACAGACGGTCAAGCGGCTCGGCCGAGGAGTAAAAAATCCAAAAGGGATTGTTATAAACAATCCCTAACGATAGCAGCCCGGGCGTGTGTTCGCCGTCCGAAGTGCCCCCATACATAAAGGCAAATTGAACGCCGGAAACCGCATCTTGCAAAAGACCGAGAGTCTCCACCGATCCCGGAGATTCACGAAACTCCAGCTTCACATTGGCACGCGCGAATCGCTCCCGATATCGCTGGGCGTAAAAGTCGTAGGTGGTGCCTTTGATGACCGAGGTGGCCATTGCAATCTTCGACGGCGGCGCGGGAATGAAATAGGTCAACGCCAGCGAAACGATACCTGCAATGCATAGGATCGCGCCCAATCCTTTGAGCAGATGCCAGCGATTAAACCCCAGCATGAATCGTTCTCCACGACTTGCGTCGGTCGCCGGCGCGCTACGGGCAAACGGTCCTGCGGTCCTGGCGCGGCAAGAGGTGTCTGGACTGAAGGTGGCCTTGCCAATGATCCGATACGCAAGGGCCATTGCGCGAACAGGCGGGAGCGGATTGGACGCTCTCCCAGCCGGCGATGCCTGGGGCTGCCTATCGCCGATGGCATTATGCTAGCCCAAGTGAGCTTGAATAGATAGATGATGTTTATACGCGGTATTTCCTGCCACGGTGTGGTAGGGTGCAATCGTGAGATTGAAGGCAGCATATGACGCGGCGCGAGTTGATAGCGCTTCTCGGCGGTGCGGCAGCGTGGCCGCTGGCCGGCCATGCACAACAGGTGGCTTTGCCAGTGGTCGGATTTCTTAACAGCGCATCGGCTGAGGGCTATGCGTCGATGGCGGCGGCATTCAAACAAGGGTTGAAAGAGACCGGCTACGTTGAGGGTCAGAACATAACGATCGAATACCGGTGGGCGGATGATCAGTACGACCGGCTGCCTGCACTTGCGGCTGACTTGGTAAGCCGACGGCCAGCCGTGATCTTCGCGAACAGCCCGTGCATTCCCGCGGCGAAGGCGGCCACCAGCACGGTTCCGATCACCTTTATGACCGGCGAAGATCCCGTTCGCCGCGGGTTTGTCGCGAGTTTCAACAGGCCGGGCGGAAATATCACCGGGGTGACGACATTATCTGGCGAACTGGCAGCGAAGCGGTTCGAGCTTTTGCATGAGCTGCTTCCGCATGCCAAGACCATCGCTACTCTCATCAATTCCGACTTCGGCCCTTCCGGGCGCTTCCAGGCCGATGTGGATGAGGCGGCACGCGCGCTCGGCCTCTCGATTCAACAGATGCAGGCGAGCAACGAACGCGAGATTGACCACGCTTTCGATATATTGGCTATGGGCGGGATTGATGCGCTCCTAGTCGGACCTGGTCCATTCTTGGACAGCCGGCGTCAGCAATTGGTGACGCTTGCCGCCAAGGTCGGCATTCCGGCGGGATATGAAACCCGGGCTACTGCGCTCGCCGGCGGTCTGACAAGCTACGGACCAAGCGTTGCGGATGGCTATCGTCAAGCAGGCATCTACGTCGGAAAAATTCTCCAGGGCACCAAGCCCGCCGACCTGCCGGTGGTACAGCCCACCAAATTCGAGCTGGTGATCAATCTGAAGACCGCGAAGGCGCTTGGTCTCGCCATCCCGCCGCTGCTGCTCGCCCGCGCTGACGAGGTCATCGATTAACGATTCTTTGCTACGCTGCACGAGTCAGCTCTTGGCAGATTTTGTTGCAAAGTCTGAAAGCGCCGGGTGACAAATTTTCTGCAGAAGACGAAACAAGCTCCGATCGCTACTAGCCGGCCTCGGGAGCACTATAGTAGGCTTGGCCTCTCCAGTCGGAAGGGGTCCTCATGCTGCGTAGGGAGTTAATCGGGCTGTTTGGCGGCGCTGCGGTGGCTTGGCCGCGACTGGTGCGAGCGCAGCAAGCCGGAAAGATGCAGCGCGTCGGTGCGCTCGTCTCGGCATCGGAACCTCATCCATTTGCCGATGCTTTGCGGCGTGGTTTGCAACGGCTTGGTTATTCGGAAGGTCATAACATTGAGCTTCACGTACGCTACACGCAGGGGCAAAGTGATCGCGCTGCCGAGCTGGCAGCCGAACTTGTTCGGATGCCTGTAGCCGTTATTGTTGCTCATTTTACCCCGGCGACGAGAGCCGCCATCGCCGCCACCAAAACCATCCCTATTGTGATGGCCCCGGCGGGTGCGCCGTTACAATCGGGATTTATCAAAAGCCTCTACGAGCCGGGTGGCAACGTCACGGGGCTGTCCGCTATGGACGCCGAACTAGGCGGCAAGCGCATCCAGCTCTTGCTGGATCTCATTCCGAACCTGGAACGTGTCGGCGCGCTCGCAACAACGCCAACCACGGACCCATTCAGTCGTCCTTTCGTGGCGGACATTCAGGCTGCGGCCGGAGCCGCAAACCTGCGACTCTCGCCCGTCCTAATCGGCGGGCCTAGTGAGTTGGAGGAAGGCTTTTCGATCCTAGCCAAGGACGGCGTCCAGGCCGTTATCGTCCAGGGATTTTTCGGGCCATATTCGAAACGCGTTGCGCAGATAGCCAATAAGCATCGGATTGGGTACATGTCGACTGATCGGAGTGCGGTGGTAGATGGCGGATTGGCTTCGATCTCCGCCAATTTCCCGCTGCTGTATGAGTATGCCGCGGTATATGTCGATAAAATCCTCAAAGGTGCCAATCCCGCCAACTTGCCGGTCGAGCAGCCTTCGAAATTTCAGGTAACGGTCAACAGGCAAACAGCCGAGGCGCTGGGGCTTTCATTCTCTCCAATTTTGCTCGCAGAAGTTGACGAGGTCATCGATTAATCGGGCGCATGACTGCTAACGGCACTTAGCCGTCCTGCCCGACGGCCGTGCGTAGTTCTGCTCGCAGTGGAAGAGCGGACCCAAGCAGGCTAAGCTGCGAACTCAAAGTAGCCGGTGGGCAAGTGTTCCTTACGGCGGGAGCGCGCCCGTGGTGCCGCACCATTGTGCCGCAACGTCACCGCAACGTGCTCTCTAAGCATCAATCAGCGCCGAGAGCTTCTCCTTGAACTCGGGCTTCATGGCTTCGGCTGCACGCAGGATCGCGCTCGCCTGCAGGAAGTCGAGGGCGCGAAAGGTCCCGACCTTCGGCCTTACCAGGAGATCGGGAGCGCGATGCTTGACCTTTTCCGCCGTGATGGCACCGCCCATGACAAGCACCGTCATGAGCAAACACTCCCACGGATTGGGGATGTCGCTGCGCGCGTGCGTCGGCTCGCCCGTAAGATCGACCGCCACAATGACGTCGGCACGTCCGTCGAGGGCATCAAAGGGCAGCGGATTAGTGGCGCCGCCGTCGATCAGGACGCGATCCTCGATGAGGACCGGGCGCATCACTGTAGGGAGCGCAATCGAAGCCGCAAGCGCAGGCTTGAGCGCGCCGGACGATAACGCCACGGCCTCGCGGCGATAGAGATCGCTCGCCATGACCATCAGCGGGATCGCAAGCTCGCTGAAGTCCTCCGGCACCTGCTCCGGCAGGAACTGCTCACAGAACTTTTCCGCATCCACAAGGACCGCGCTGCCGAAGCCCAGGCTGAACAGGTTGGCAAAGGTGCCTGCCCGCGTCGTAACCAGGCGGCGAAACACTTCCGCCCGATTATGCGCGAGCGATATGACGAAGCGGCGCATTTCGCGCCCCGACATGCCGGCGGCATAGGCCGCCCCGACCAGCGCGCCGCTCGAGCTCCCGGCAATGGCGGCCGGCTTGCGGCCGAGCTCATCGAGCGCCTCGAACACGGCAATATGCGCGAGCCCGCGCGCGCCGCCACCGCCAAGCGCAAGCGCAAAGCTCTTGCTCATTGCCCTCCCGCAGCGCGCGCAAATTCCCGCGCCTTGGCCGCGAGTGGCCGCACGAGCGGCGCCATCGCGCGCGCGTTCTCGCTCGTTGCCGTACCGTCGCGCACGCGGCCGACGATGCCCTGAAAGATCGCGGCAAGGCGAAAGAAATTATACGCGAGATAGACCGGCAGATGCGGCCGCGGGTCGAGCCCGGTGCACGCGACATAGGCGTCCACATAGGCGGCGCGTGAAGGGATGCCGAGCGCGGCGAGATCGTGGAACATGAGCGTGCCGACGCCGGCCCCCGATTCGGAGGGCGGCATGTCCCATTGCATGAGGTGATACGCGAGGTCGGCGAGCGGATCGCCGAGCGTGGAAAGCTCCCAGTCGAGTAGCGCGACAATAGCTGGCGCGCAGGGCGCGAGAATGATGTTGTCGAGGCGATAGTCGCCATGCACGAGCCGTACCGGCCCCGTCGGCGGAAGATGCGACGGCAGCCAGGCAATCAGCTCTTCCATGTCCTCGATCCTTTCGGTCTGCGAGGCGTGGTATTGCTTCGACCAGCGCTCGATCTGGCGCGCGATGTAGTTTTCCCCACGGCCGAAATCGCCCAGCCCGAGCGCGACCGGGTCGAATGAATGCAGCCGCGCAAGCGTCGCATTCATGACGTCGTAGACAGCGGCCCGCTCGCGCGCGTCAGAGTGGGGCATATGCGGTTCCCAGATCACGCGGCCCTCGACAAAAGCCATCAGATAAAACGGGGTGCCGGCGATGCTGGCGTCTTCGCAGTAGAGCACCGGCTCGGCGACGGGAAAGCCCTGCGCATGCAGCGCGCTGATGACGCGGAATTCCCGATCGACCGCGTGCGCCGACGGCAACAGCTTTCCCGGCGGCTTGCGGCGGAGCACGTAACGCCGGCCTGGCGTCTCCAACAGATAGGTCGGGTTCGACTGGCCGCCCTTGAACTGGCGCACGCAAAGCGGAGCGCAGCAATCAGGCAGGCGCGATGCGAGAAAAGATTTGAGCCTTGCAACGTCGAGTGCGAGCGCAGCGCCAACTTGCTTGGTGCCTGAAAATGCTTCCTGTCGATCGATGGCGGGCATGATCATGCGCAAGTGAAAAACTCAAGCAGCGCCTTGGCCGTGCCATCCGGGGCTTCCTCGGCGAGATAATGCCCGCAGTCAATGCCGAAGCCGCGAACGTCGCTCGCCCATTCCCGCCAGGTCGCGAGGGGATCATCGGTCTCGGCCGGGACGCCGCCCGCCGTTCCCCATATCGCAAGCAGCGGACAGGCGATCTTCTTGCCGGC
>CATPCO010000248.1 GCA_955652925.1 uncultured Xanthobacteraceae bacterium
CCGTTGAGATAATAGCGGGTCTCATCGGTTTAGATCGCAAACGCCTTCTTCTCGATCATGCGTTTGATCTCGGCCGCCTTCTGCTTTAAGCTTTTTGTGATCTCTCCGGCCGCGAGATCGGGAAAATCGCTTTCCGGCAGCGTCTGCAAGGTGAAGCGCGAGCGGCCGGCCCGGATTGCCATAACGGCGCGATCGCCGGAACTCTCGATCGCGACCTGCGCCCCCTCGGGAAGCTTCCGCACGATCTCATAGAGCATGTGGGCCGGAACCGTGGTCGAGCCAGGGGGACCGACCTCGGCTGAGACCGTCTCCCGCATTTCTATGTCAAGATCGGTTGCCTTGAAGCTAAGCTTGGAGTCCTCGGCACGGATCAGCACGTTACCCAGAATTGGTATCGTGTTGCGGCGTTCCACGACGCGATGAACATGCCCGAGTGATTTCAAGAGCGCCGCGCGTTCGACGGTGACCTTCATTGCTGTAATCCAACCGGACCAGAAAGGGGGGTGGGAAATTGCCGCCTGCGCGCGATTTCTGCAAGGGCAACTGGCAGGTTGAGCGAGCTCTCGCCGACGCGCTCCAGGCCGCCCAATTAAAACACCCGCGAGCCTTCCCGGTCCGGGATTCCACGCCGGGATTGCCCGCGCTGACGCCGGTCGAGCGTGCCTCTTGAGCCCATGACCGCTCAGCCCATGACCGCTCAGCCCAGAACCGCTCAGCCCATGACCGCGACCTCGCGAGCAACTCGGCCTGACGAAGAGGTCACTCCTGCAATTGCCGCTTCAGCAGCTCGATCTCCTCTGCGAGTGAACTGTCATTGTTCACCAGGTTTTCGATTTTTCGCACTGCATGCAGCACGGTCGTGTGGTCACGGCCGCCGAAGCGCCGTCCGATCTCGGGCAATGAGCGCAGCGTCAGCGTCTTGGCCAAATACATCGCGACTTGCCGCGGCCGCACGACATTGGCCGTGCGCCGCGATGACAAGAGGTCGGAACGGCTCACATTGTACTGTCTCGCCACCACCCGCTGGATATCTTCGATTTTGACACGCTTGGGTTCCTGCGGGCGGATGAGATCGCGTACCTCGCGCTCGGCCATTTCGAGCGTGATCGGATTGCCCGTAAGCTTGCTGTGAGCAAGCAGCCGGTTGAGCGCTCCTTCGAGGTCGCGACCGTTATGAGTGATGCTCTTGGCAATGAACGCGAGCACGGCCGCCGGCACGTCAAAGCCGGGATGGTGTTGTTTAGCGGCTTGCGTGCGCGCCTTGAGGATTTCAAGCCGCAAGTCCTCGCCAAGGGATCCCATCTCCACCACGAGGCCTCCCGCGAGCCGCGAGCGCATGCGCTCCTCCAGGCTTTCAAGATCGGAGGGTGGCCGGTCCGCGGCAATAACGACCTGGCGGCCGGCATCGATGAGGGCATTGAGGGTGTGACAGAACTCGGCCTGGGTGGTCTTACCCTGCAGGAATTGCAGGTCATCGATCACGAGCACGTCGATCGAACGCAACGCCTCTTTGAACGCAATTGCATTCTGCGCCCGCAGCGCCGATACGAACCCGTAGACGAACTTTTCCGCGGTGAGGTAGAGCACCTTGCGATCGGTACTGCCATTGCCGGCCCACGCCAGCGACTGCAGCAGGTGCGTCTTGCCCAGTCCTACCCCCGCATGGACATAGAGCGGGTTGAACATGACCGGGTCGCCGCGCTCTGCGAGGGCGACCTGCTTGGCCGCGGCATGCGCCAGAGTGTTACAGCGCCCGACAATGAAGGTTTCGAACGTCAGGCGCGGATCAAGTGGCGATCCACCCAGCGATTCGTGCGTTGCGGAAACCGCGCCGGCGGCAACGCGAGCTTCCATACCGTTGGATCGCAATGCGCGCGGCTCTCGCAGCGCGGCGGGTGGTTCGGCCGGCTTACCCTTGGCGGGGGCTCCCCGCAGCACGGAGGAGCGCACGATAAGCTCGACGCGCGAAAAACCGCGATCCTCAGCCTGCCAACATGCCAACACCCGTTCGGCATAATGGGACTGGATCCAGCTCTTGAGAAAGCGCGTCGGGACGGACAGCCTTACCGTCTCTCCTTCGCTGCCTTCGAGCTCCATGCGGGCGAACCAGCTCGCATAAATGTCATCGCCCACCTCGGCGCGAAGGCGATCTTTGACCCGCGTCCAAAGCTGCTGATCCGTGCTCATGTCCAGCTTCTCTTCTTTTTGACGGATTGGTGAGAACGCGGCGCTCGAAACACCACTGGACCGACTCGATGACAGTCGAGGAGACAAACGGGACACCGACAGGAACGAAGACACGCTTGCGGCGACTAAAAGAGCGCTTCGCGCAATCGAGTGCGGGCGCTCATGGGAGCATTTCAGGCGGACGGGGGAGCAGGACCGCGCGCCGCGATAACGGTGTGGCAAACGCACGCTTGGCGCTCGACCCCGCAGGCCTCGGACTTTGCCCCTGGTGTAATCGCCATAACACCCCCCTGTTCATTGCCGCCGCGTTTTGCGGGGCCATGCACACATGACCGGAACTGCCAGTATTCAGGATCAGCTTCGTGTCATCGGCGCAGGAGCGCTTTCGCCACGAAGCTAAACTTTTGTCCGCATACGCCGAACACTCACCGGAGCGAAGAACAGCCGAATGTGATCAGGCACAAGACAAGCATTCTCATCTTCGATGAGCTCGAATGCAGGACCGTTTACTGAAAGCTGCCGACGACCCAGCAGCAGGTTCAAAATAGCACGCAGCAGTACCCCTGCAATGCCGCGCAAGCGCCGAATCAACCTGATTCGCGCGCAGATTCGCGCGGCACAGCTCGCAATGCTTTTCCTGTGTGGGAATAAGTCACTCGTATTGCATAAGGATTTGAAGGGTCCTAAAAATCAGAAGAACCCGCACAATAAGCTCGGATGGTGGCTGCGCGCATCCAGGCGCGGTGATGAAAAGTATTCGATTTTCAAGTCCTTAAGCCCGCTTTCCTGGTAAACCTTTCTGCAAAAAGCTGTTTCCGTGCTCAAAAACGATGGGTAACCCCCGCTCAACCGCGACAAAACGCGGGCGCGGATGTGACAATTTCGCACTAGCTGTCAATAGATATTACTAAGTCTTGGCACATAAAAGTCTTGGCACATGATGGCCCGGTCGCGTGACACTTGTGCAACGCGCAGAAGACAATCCCCAATTTCCGCAAATGCAGGCCGTTGACCAAAAGCCAAATCCAGGATCGTCCTCACCAAGCATGAATTCGCCCTTTTCGCCAAAGCTTCGACGGGTGAGTTCCTGAAAAGCCGCCTAAGACTTCGCGCAGGCGCCTTCCTCAGTCCGGGCTGCACCAAATCATCGGCAAACAGGCAGCCGGCATGCTAGGCGCGAAGTTTCGCGACCCGGTGGGTGAGACGGGATACCTTGCGGCTGGCAGCGTTGCCATGAACGACGCCCTTTTGAGCGCAGCGCATGATGACGGGTTCAGCCTCTTTGAGAGCCGAAAGCGCTTTGGCGTGATCGCCCGTCGCAATCGCCTCCTCGACCTTGCGTACGCAACCACGCAACTTGGAGCGGCGGCTTTTATTGATTTCGGTCCGGCGAGCAATCTTACGAGCAGCCTTGCGGGCGGAACTGGTGTTGGCCATGGGATTTAGCTCCTGACGGAGGTGGCCGTTCGGCCGCTCATTCTACCTTCAATCAAAAACTGCAATGGCGGCGAGGGTTCGCCGCCGCCGCCCTTATAGGGATCTCGTCCTCTAGCGTCAACGGGCGTAACAGGGTAGCCCGGATGGAGCGCAGCGACATCGGGGGCGCTCCCGCGTTTCGCCCGTCTCCGCTAAAGCTCCGACGGGCTATGTGAGAGGAGGCCGCCGAAGCCTTGGCGAAGGCGGCTGCGCTCAACGCGGGCTACGGCGGACGGCCCTGCGACGCAGCCGCCCGATCGCGGTCCCTTACGCATTTTCGGGGACAGCCTCGGATGGACGCGCATTGCGGGCGCGCAAACCGTCATAAAGCGTGGCCAAGGCGGCCTGCTCCGCGCCGGTATAAGAAGAGAGGGGCGGCTTAACCCGCGCCCAACTCTCCTCGCCGTGGACATGCGCGAGCAACGCCTTCACCCCGGGGACGAGTTGCTTGCCGTCGAAGAGCTTGCGAATTGAGATGGCCGTGGCAAGCGCGGCATCGCTGCCCGTGCGCCACGCCTGCGCGCAGAGATCCGCGTTGAGATTGGCGGTTGCGGAAACGCATCCCGCAAACACCCCGGAACGCGCCTCCATCAATACCGCTTCGCTCGAAGGAAACACGCTGAAATTTGCCCTCACGGCTGCGACCTCGCGCGCGTAGCCGAGGTCGCCCGAGGAGTCCTTTAGTCCGACGATGCGGTCGGCCCAGCGATCGAGCAGCCGCCGCACGAGCGCAACGTGCCAGGCCAGCCCGGATTGCGCCGGGAAATGATAGAGATAAAGCGGGATCGGTCGTTGCGCCGTGGCATTCACAATGGCTTCGATATACGCCACGAGCCCATCGTCCGGCACGCCTTTGTAATAGAAGGGCGGCAGGAGCAAGGCCCCGGCAAACCCAAGCCCGGCCGCGTGCCGGGTAAGCGTGATCGCATCGGCAACGGCGGCGGCCCCGGTGCCCACCATCAGGCGATCCATCGGCAATCCCGCATCCCGATAAGCCGACATCAAGGTCAGGCGCTGATCGAGCGAGAAAGAAGTAGCCTCGCCCGTGGTGCCGAGCACGTTGAGCCCGTCGCAGCCGTTGGCGAGCAGACAACGCGCGAGCGCGGTTGAACGCGCGCAATCAGGCGCGCCGTCGCCCCCCACCGCGGTCGCAATCGCCGCAATCACACCCTTGAGCTTGGTGGCGTCCATCTTTCTCCTCTCCGGCCTATCCGCTGACGTTGAATGCCGCGAGCGCGGCCATATTGGCGAGCTGGGCGTCATTCGCCGAGAGCGGCGCGATTTGAACCGAGCGATCCAGACCAACAAGAATGGGGCCTATCACGGTCGCGCCGCCCAGCACTTCCAGGAGCTTGGTCGAGATCGAGGCGGAATGGAAGGCTGGCATGATCAACACGTTCGCGGGCTCCGAGAGCCGGCAGAAGGGGTAGGCCTCGCGCAATTCCATATTGAGCGCCACATCGGCGGCCATATCGCCGTCGTATTCGAAGTCGACCCGGCGCTGGTCGAGAATGCGCACGGCGCCTTGCACGTGCACCGCCCGCTCGCCCGGGGGGTTCCCAAAGGTCGAGAACGCAAGCAAGGCGAGACGGGGCTCGTAGCCGAACCGCCGCGCAATCCCCGCAGCTTCAACCGCGATATCAGCCAGAATCTCCGCATTGGGCATTTCAGTCACCGCGGTGTCGGCGACGAGCACAGTGCGGCCACGTGCGAGCACGAGCGATACCCCAATGACCCTGTGGCCGGGTTTGGGATCGATGCAATGCGTGATCTCGGAAAGCGCCACGGAAAAATTGCGGGTGATGCCTGTCACCATCGCGTCGGCATCCCCGAGCGCAACCATGCATGAGGCAAAGTGATTGCGATCCTGGTTCACCAGGCGCTGACAGTCCCGCTGCAGATATCCGTGGCGTTGCAGCCGCTCATAAAGATAGGCGGCATAGGCCGGGTTTCGATGGGACAGCCGGGCGTTGATGATCTCAACCCCGCCGCCGAGCTCTATACCGAGATTACGCGCCGTTTCGCGCACGCGTTCCTCGCGGCCGACAAGAAGCGCGCTGCCCAATCCCTGCTCGACGAAGCTCATGGCGGCGCGGATGACCTGCTCCTCTTCGCCCTCGGCAAACACGACCCGCTGCGGCCGCCGCCGCAATCTCTCGTGCACACGCTGCAGAAAACCCGCGACCGGATCCCGGCGCGAGCGCAGCTGCCCGCGATAAGCCTCCATATCAACGATCGGGCGGCGCGCCACTCCGGTATCCATGGCTGCCTTCGCGATCGCGGGGGGCACGTATGAGATCAGGCGCGGATCGAAAGGAACGGGGATGATGTAATCCGGACCATATTTTGGCCGGCTCCCGTAGGCGACCGCAACTTCGTCGGGCACGTCCTCGCGTGCGAGCTCCGCCAGCGCTTTCGCAGCGGCAATCTTCATCTCCATGTTGATGGCGGTTGCGCGCACGTCGAGCGCGCCGCGAAAGATATAGGGAAACCCAAGGACGTTATTGATCTGGTTCGGGTAATCGGAGCGTCCCGTAGCCATGATGGCATCGCCCCGCACCTCGACCACCTCTTCCACACTGATTTCGGGATCAGGGTTGGCCATGGCGAAGATGATGGGCTTGCCCGCCATGGACTTCACCATCTCCTTCGTGACCACACCCTTCACGGAAAGACCGAAAAACACGTCGCTGCCCGCCATCGCCTGCGCCAGCGTACGCGCTGAAGTTTTCGCGGCATGTGCGGATTTCCATTGATTCATCCCCTCGCTGCGGCCCTGGTAGATCACCCCCTTGGTGTCGCAAAGAATGATGTTGTCGGGCGGCAAGCCGATGGCCTTGAGCAGTTCGAGACTGGCAATACCGGCCGCGCCCGCGCCATTGCAGACGAGCTTGGTCGATTTGATGTCACGGTTCGTGAGGTGCAGCGCATTGATCAGCCCGGCCGCCGCAATAATGGCGGTGCCGTGCTGGTCGTCATGAAAGACCGGTATATCGAGCAACTCGCGCAACCGCTGCTCGATGATGAAGCACTCGGGCGCGCGGATATCCTCCAGATTGATGCCGCCCCAGCTCTTGCCCAACAGCCTGACGCAATTGACGATCTCGTCGGGATCTTCAGACGACACTTCGAGATCGATGGAATCGATGTCGGCGAAGCGCTTGAACAGCACCGCTTTGCCTTCCATGACCGGTTTGGCCGCGAGCGCGCCGAGGTTCCCGAGCCCAAGAATGGCCGTGCCGTTTGTGACAACGGCGACGAAATTGCCCTTCGTCGTGTAATCGAAGGCGCGGTCCTCGTCCTCGGCGATGGCGAGCACCGGCACGGCGACGCCGGGAGAATAGGCCAGCGAAAGATCGCGCTGGGTGGCCATCGGCTTTGTGGCCACGATTTCGAGCTTGCCGGGACGCCCTTGGCTATGGAACAGGAGCGCTTCCTGATCGGTGAATGTCGGGCGCGCGCCGTCGCCCTTTCTTTTGGTAGCCATCGAAGCCCCTTGTGTTCGCGGGAAGAATTGTGAACAGGAACCGTAGCTGATCGAATGGCTGGCGCTCAAGACATGGCTTGCTCAAGAAAGGTTTTGTGGCCTTCCGTCGCAGCGGCCGGTTGTCCCAGGGCACGTGGATTGAGGCGCATGCATTGAACTGCGAGCACAATGAGTATACGCGAAGCACGCGTCAGCTTGCGTCGCCGGTGTGCCCTGATAGAACGATTACGTCATGATCCGGTTTCTCTTTCGATTTGTTGGGCTCCTTTTGCTCGCCTTGGGGTTCATCTTTCTCGTCTATGACGGGACCAAATCGATTGCGGACCAGTCGCTTTACATCACCACCGTCGGCGCGGGCTGGGCGAATATCCATCAGAACTCGTTGCTGGCCGCTCAGCCCCTCGTGGAGCGACTCGTCGGGCCATGGTTCTGGCAAGGCATCGTCCAGCGCTATTTTCTCGACCAGCCGGTGTCGCTTGTGCTTGCCATCGTCGCAGCCATCTTCATCCTGCTGGGACGCAAGCGAAAGCCGCTCATCGGCTACGCGCGCGACTGACCGAAATATCGCTAGTCGCCCTGTCCCGCCCTTCCGATCTGCACGTAATAGCGGATCGCTCCCGGGTGGAGCGGTAGAAACAAGTTGTGATCCATGTTCGCGGGAATGGTTGCCGCCGCCGCCGAGTGCACTTCCATCATTTCTTCATGATGTTCGAACACCGAACGCACAACGGTGTAGACGAGGTCATCGGGCAAAAGCTCGTGCGCTACGACGAAATTGTAGAGTCCCAGCGTTTGATACGCCCGCAGCAGTGAAGGATAGCTTCCGGCGGGAATGAGGGAGGACGTAAGCTCCGGCATTGCGAGGCGGAGCGCCGCGACCTGCTCGGAAGTAAATGCGATGTAGCGGACCTTCTCCTTCGCCTCGAGCTCGATGAATGCCGGAAGCGGCACGCCGCCTGCCCCTGCAATCACGTCGAGCTCACGCCGTTGCATCTGGGCAGCAAGCTCCTCCCACTCTCCGAACAGGAACTGCACGGGGATCTTCAGCGTGTTGAAGAACTCGGGAATGTAGGCGGCCGAGGTTCCGCCGCGCGGACCGATGCCCACGCGCTTGAACCCCATTTCGGAGACCGCGCGCAGACCGGAGTCCTGGAGGACAATCAGCTGGAACGGCGTGTCGAACATGGGAAAGGCAACCCGCATGGAGCGCGCAGGCCGCTTGCCGGCCCATACCCCGGTGCCGTTCCAGGCCTGCAGGGCAATCCCGGTCGTGACGAATCCAAGCTTCGCTTCACCCGATTCGATCAGCGCGATGTTCTGCACTGGACCTTCGGTTGGCAATCGCATCACCGGAAGCGAGAGAGCCCGGGTAAGAAGCCTGGCGAGGCCTTCGCCATAGACATAGTAGGTCCCGCCGGGAGCGCCGGTGCCGATCGCGAGATGATCAGGCCAATTTGGCTCACCGGCGTGCGTTGGGCCTGCCCACGGCATCCCTGCGCAGATCAGGAGAGCAATCAACGAGGAGCGCATGGAAACTTTTCCCCTCCGCTACGCTGGCAGCGCCTGTTCGGGCGCATCCGCCTCAAGCTCGGTCTCCTTTTCGAGATGCGCGCGCATTCTCTCCTCGTCGAGCGCGTCTTCCCATTTCGAGACCACAATGGTGGCGACGCCATTGCCGACGAGATTCGTCAGCGCGCGCGCCTCCGACATGAACCGGTCGACTCCCAGGATGACTGCGATGCTCGCCACCGGGATGTGGCCGACGGACGACAGCGTGGCTGCCAGTACGATGAAGCCGCTGCCGGTCACGCCCGCGGCTCCCTTTGAGGTCAGCAGCAGCACCGCGATGATCCCAAGCTGTTGCCAGAGCGTGAGCTCGGTGTTGGTCGCCTGCGCCAGGAAAACGGCGGCCATGGTCAAATAGATGCAGGTGCCGTCAAGATTGAAAGAATAGCCGGTCGGAATGACGAGTCCGACCACGGATTCCTTGCAGCCGAGATTCTCCAGCTTGGTCATCATGCGCGGCAGCACCGATTCCGAAGACGAGGTGCCGAGCACGATCAGCAGCTCTTCCTTGATGTATTTGATGAATTTCCAGATGCTGAACCCCGTCAGCCATGCAATTCCGCCGAGCACGACGAAGATGAAGATGAGGCAGGTGGCGTAGAACGCAGCCATGAGCTTGCCGAGCGAGACCAGCGAGCCGATACCATATTTCCCGATGGTGAAGGCCATAGCCCCGAAGGCGCCAAGGGGGGCGACCTTCATGATGATCCCGACCACGTTGAAGAGCGCGTGTGATATCGTATCGACGAGACCCAGCAGCGGCTTGCCGCGCTCGCCCAGCATGGAGAGCGCAAATGCAAACAGGATGGCGAAGAACAGCACTTGCAGAATCTCGCCTTCGGCGAAGGCCCCGACGATGGTGTTGGGAATGATGCGCAGAAGAAAGTCGACCGTGCTCTCCTGCCCGGCCTTGGTGGTGTAAATTGCAATCGACTTTGTATCGATCGTCCTGGGGTCGACGTTCATCCCGCTGCCGGGCTGGAGGAC
>CATPCO010000249.1 GCA_955652925.1 uncultured Xanthobacteraceae bacterium
CTCATTGATCAGGCCGAGCGCGCTCATGATCTGGCCGGGCGTGCAGAAGCCGCACTGAAAAGCGTCATGCGCAATGAAGGCGGCCTGCAGCGGATGCAGCTCGTTCCCACGCGCCAAACCTTCGATGGTCGTGATTTCTGCGCCGTCGTGACTGGCCGCCAGAGCAAGGCACGAATTGATCCGCCGGCCGTTGACCAGGATGGTGCAGGCGCCGCATTGCCCGCGATCACATCCCTTTTTGGTTCCGATCAGGTGCAACTGCTCACGCAACAGATCGAGCAGCGTAACGCGCGGGTCGGAAAGCGCGATGGCACGCGGCACGCCGTTAATGGTGAGGCTGATGGAGCAATCCATGCAAGACTCCGATCGATGCTGATATCCACGTCATCGCAGCGCCGCCGCGGGTCGCCAGCGGCCGCTTGCGGCGAGGGCATAGACGGAGGTACCCTCCGTTTACAGTTCCCATATATACGGAGGGTGCCTCCGGTTACAAGGGGAACACGAAGAAGTGAGATGAGACGGTCATCCGCGGCCATGGCTCGAAAACCCCGTATCGACGCGGTCCGCAATCGCGAGCGCGTGCTGGAGGCGGCGAAAGCAGTGTTCAGCGCCGGCGGGGCCGACGCAAGTCTCGAAGCCGTGGCGCGGCGCGCCGGGGTCGGCATCGGGACGCTCTATCGTCACTTTCCGACCCGCGAGGCGTTATACGAGGCGGTCTACCGGCGCGAGGTCGAGCACCTCGGCGACCTCGCCGATCAACTCAGGAACGACCCCAAACCGGTCGATGCTCTGCGCCGTTGGCTGCACTCGATTGTTGAGTTCGTCGCGACCAAGAAGGGTATGTCAGCCGCGCTCGCGCTCGCGGCGCACGGCTCCCAGGAGCTCAACAGTTATTCGCGCGACCGCTTGACGAAGGCGGCCGGCGGACTGCTGGACCGGGCGGTTGCCGGCGGCGAGATCCGCGCGGATGTCAGCCCCGAGGACCTCATCCGCGCGTTGGTCGGCATGTGCCTCATACACGATCAGCCCGGTTGGCAATCCACCGTCTTGCGCCTGGTCGATGTGTTCGTCGATGGCCTCCGCGTGCGCCAGGGGCGGCAAGCCGCAGCACGCTCACGACAGAACACGTCCAAGAAATCAGCTGCGCCAAAGAAGAAGGGATAGGGTGGACGGAGCGACGAATGGCCCACGGAGGCCGACAACTCAGGTCGCGAGAGCCCGCGGTTCAATATCTGCGCGTAATCCCATCTTTCTGCGAACGCGGTAGAATGCTGTTAACTCTATAGTCCATCGAGTGCATGTCGAATCCATCTGCCATGGTCAAACGGGAACGGTCGCGAGCGCAATGGGTTGTATCCGACAACGAGCAGGGCCCGACAGAGTGCGCCTATGCCGCGTGAAAGGAAGTCATGGATTTTCGCATCCGAGCTGAATACTCGCTTGGATGAGCTACTTACTTTGCTTGGGTGCCCACACGACGTCGCACCTATTGATCCGAATTCCTTGGGAGCAAGGATCGTTGAAATAACAACGCAAGCACTGCACCTGGAAACGTGCAACTCCGATCGTCGGAATACCCCATAATCAGGTAGAACACCAAAGCGCATTGTAGCCCGCATGAGCGAAGCGATATGCGGGAACCGGCCCCGGATATCGCTGCGCTCATCCGGGCTACGACAAGGACGCTGCGCGGTCTCCATCCCGAGGAGCAGGTCTGGGAGGACGATAGCGAAGGCATCGCACCAACCTCCGCCGCGACCTCATCTTGCGCGGTCGCCCAGAAAATGCAGAACGGCGTAGCTGAAAAGATCCGGGTCCTGCAGGAATGCAAAATGACTGGCATTGGGCAGGATCAGCAGTCCGGCGCCCGGGATGGTCGCGGCAATGTACTCGGTGTGCTCGCGCTTAATCGCTTCGTCATGGTCGCCATCGACGACCAGGACCGGCGCGGTGATCGCCTTGAGCTGTGCGTCAGTCCAGTTCGGTTCGCTGGCCCACATTTTGCTGATTTGCTCGAGAAACGAATCGTATTCTCGTGGCGTGGCCGAGTATTTTTCGTATTCCTGCCTGGCGCGCTTGATGAACGCGGCAAAGGTGGGATTTTTCTCCACATCGTCGTTGACGCCGGACGGCACGGTGTTGGCGGCAAACGCAAATACCTTGCCCACCCTGCTTGAGTAACGGATCGCAAGATCGAGCCCGAGGATGGCGCCGTCGCTCCAGCCGACGATGTCGGCTTTCGGCAGGTTGAGCACGTCCATCAACCCGATGACGTCGTCGGCCATCAGATCATAGCCGTATGGCCGCGCATCGCGCGTGCTGCGTCCATGTCCGCGGCTGTCCATCGCGATGACCATATGCCGCGATTTCAACGCCGCGATCTGATGGCCCCAGTAATCCAAATTGGCGAGTCCGCCATGCAGCAGGATCACTGGCGAGCCTCGGCCGTAAACCGCGTAGTGCAGGCTGATCCCGTTGACGTTGGCTTGGCCGCCGCGATCAGCGGGAATCGGCGCGGGTGTGGGCGGCAGGATTTCCCACCGTTGGGCGGCACCAGCCGGGATAGATAGCGCGAGTAGGATCATCAGCAACAAAGCGCGCATGAAAGGGGCTCCTCAAGCGAATTCAGTAATGGTCAAAGCGCGACGATCGAGCATGGGTCAGAGATTGCTCGCCCAATGAACATCGCTGACCGGCACAATCGCTGGATCCGATATTCTGCAGGATCGGGACAAAATCAAGCAGTTGCGCTAAGGTCTGCGAGATGGGCGAAACTCGCCCAACATTCGTGTGGCAGGGAGAACGTCATGAAGAGGACTATGGTTGCGATGGGCCTGACAGCAGGAGCGCTGGCGTGGGCCAGCGTCTTTGCTGTCGCTCAACAGTTCGGCACCGCTGCCGAGGCAAGAGCCATGCTCGATCGTGCTGTGACTGAGCTCAAGGCCAACGAAGCCGCCGCGCTCGCCAAATTCAACGACAAGGACAACAAGCAATTCCGCGACCGCGATCTCTACGTATTTTGTTTTAACATCTCCGACGGCAAGTTTACCGCGCATCCCAATCCCAATCTCATGGGAACGGATGTCAGAAATCTGAAGGTCAAGGACGACCCCTTGGGTCAAAAGATCTTCGACAACGTCAAGGAAGGCACGGTTGCGACAGTCGACTATAATTTCCCCAAGCCCGGCACCACCGAGCCGGTTCCGAAGGAGTCCTATGTCACGCGGGTTGCCGCCCAGGGCTGCGGCGTCGGCTATTACAAATAGCGAAACCGCGGCTTCCACTCCTTCGAGCAATGTTAGGCCGCGGTTTCGGGCACCGGCGGGTTTTGCACCCGCCGCTGATTGTTCGGGGGGTTTCCTGATGTGACGGTCCGCCGATCGCGGCGGATCGTCACCCTCGCCAGCGTCGAGCCACCACCCCTTCAAGCACGAACAGCAAGGCGACCAGCACCAGGGTCCAGGCGAACACATCCGCCACCGAGAACA
>CATPCO010000250.1 GCA_955652925.1 uncultured Xanthobacteraceae bacterium
CGTGACGTCCTCGCCCGAGCTGGAAACAACTTTGGCCTATCACGGTCGCGATCGGTTTGCGGTGAGAAAGGACATTGTCGCACGCATGGAGGCCGCGGGTTTGCTCGCGAAAATCGAGCCACACATTCACATGGTGCCGCACGGGGATCGTTCAGGCGCGGTGATCGAGCCGTTTCTCACAGACCAATGGTACGTCGATGCAAAAACGCTTGCGCAAACTGCGATCAAGGCAGTGCGCGACGGGCGAACGGTTTTCGTCCCGCGCAATTGGGAAACCACCTATTTCAATTGGATGGAGAATATTCAGCCCTGGTGCATTTCGCGCCAGCTCTGGTGGGGACACCAGATCCCCGCATGGTATGGGCCGGCAAAAGATCAAGCAGGATTAAATTACACGCGATGGCATCCGTTCGTGGCGGAGTCGGAGGCGCAGGCCTTGGCCGATGTGTCCGAATATTATGGTATGGCCGCGCATATCGAACCAAGCGAAAGAGCAGCGGCGCAATACGGCTCAAGTCACGGCACAAATCTCAATTCGATTGCGCTGTGGCGGGACGAAGACGTACTCGACACCTGGTTCTCATCCGCCCTGTGGCCGTTCTCGACACTGGGATGGCCCGACCAGACCAAGGAGCTTGCCCGCTATTACCCCACCGATGCGCTGGTTACGGGCTTCGACATCATCTTCTTTTGGGTCGCGCGCATGATGATGATGGGCCTCCATTTCATGCAGGAGGTCCCGTTCCACAGCGTTTACATCCATGCCCTGGTGCGCGACGAGCGCGGCGCCAAAATGTCGAAATCGAAGGGCAATGTCATCGACCCGCTGGCGTTGATCGACGAATACGGCGCCGATGCGCTGCGCTTCACGCTTGCCGCAATGGCCGCGCAAGGCCGCGACATCAAATTGTCGACGCAGCGCGTCGAAGGCTATCGCAACTTCGCAACCAAGCTGTGGAATGCCTGCCGGTTTGCTGAGATGAACCACTGCGCGAGCGTACCCGGCTTTGACCCAAAATCGGCAGTGCAAACACTCAACCGCTGGATCGCGCACGAGACTGCCAAAGCCGCGCGCGAGATCACCGAGGCAATCGAAGGCTACCGCTTCAACGAGGCCGCAGGGGCGGCCTACCGGTTCGTCTGGAACATCTTCTGCGACTGGTATGTTGAATTGACAAAACCCGTGCTGCAAAGTGCAGACGATGCCGCCAGGGAGGAAACCCGCGCAATGGTTGCGTGGGTGCGTGATGAGATCCTCAAATTGCTGCATCCCTTCACCCCGTTCGTCACCGAGGAATTGTGGAACGTGACCGCGCAACCCGGCCATCCCCGCGCAAGCCTCCTGGCGCTCGCAGATTGGCCCAGGCACGCGGCGCTTGATGACTTTGCAGCTGAGGCCGAGATCGGATGGGTCGTCGATCTCGTAGGCGCCATCCGCTCGTTGCGGGCGGAAATGAATATTACTGCCGAAATTCCGATCGTTCTGGTCGGTGCCCACCCGGACACCGCCGCGCGGGCGCAGCGATGGGCTGAAAGCATCCGTGCGCTTGCGCGCGTTTCAGAGATTTCGAACGCCTCAACTGTGCCGCGCGGAGCCGTGCAGCTTGTCATACGCGGCGAGGTCGCAGCGTTGCCGCTCGCCGGGATTATCGACTTCGCGGCTGAAAATGCGCGGCTGCAAAAGGAAATGGCGCGCGTTGGCGCAGACATCGCGCGCATTGATGCGAAGCTCGCCAACCCCGATTTTCTCAGCCGTGCGCCCGAGGAGGTGGTCGAAGGCGAACGCGAGAAGAGGGAGGAAGCACAGACGCGCCGGTCCAAGATCAAGGAAGCACTGGAGCGGCTCAAGGACGCCGCGTGAACGGCCGCACGCCCGCCCTGCCTTCCCTCCCCAGCGCGTGGGGAAGGGTAAGGGTGGGGGTATTGCTGTGGCTCGCAGGTATAGCGCTGCGGCTGACCATCCTGGCCGTTCCTCCCGTCATTTCACTCATCCAGTCAGACCTGCGTCTCTCCGGAACCGAGATCGGCATTCTGTCCGGATTGCCCATGGTTCTCTTCGGCTGCGCGGCATTGCCGGGCGCGCTGCTGATCGCACGTTTCGGCGCACTCTCTACATTGGTGCTAGGGCTCTTGGTCGCGGCAATCGCATCCGGATTGCGTGGCGCAGCGCCCAATGTGTCTGCGCTCTACGCGACGACAATCGTGATGAGCGCGGGCATTGCCGTCATGCAGCCGGCACTCCCGCCGCTCGCGCGTCAATGGTTGCCGCAGCACGTGAGCTTTGCCACGGCGGTCTTCACCAATGGGTTGCTGGTGGGGGAAACCCTTGCAGTGATGCTCACCATTCCAGTCGTTCTGCCGCTGGTGGACGGTTCCTGGCGCGGCGCTTTCGCAGTCTGGAGCATCCCCATGTTTCTGATCGCGTTTGTGACAATGTGGCTGGCACCGAAATCACGTAAACTGGCTTCCGGCGCCTCGGCGGGGCCGCGGCTGTGGTGGCCGAACTGGCGCAACAAGCAGATCTGGCAGCTCGGGTTTCTGCTTGGCAGCGTGAACAGCGTCTATTTCTGCAGCAATGCCTTTCTTCCGGGCTATCTCACCGAGGCCGGCCGGCCGGATTTGGTCGCCGGCGCGCTCACCGCGCTCAATCTGGGTCAACTGCCGGCATCGTTCGTGCTGCTGGCAACCTCAAGGCGGATCGAGCGGCGCGCCTGGCCCTTCATTCTGTGCGGGACGGCAATGGTTGCGTGCCTCGGCGGCATTGTGACCACGGCGAGCCTGTCGACCGTCATGTTTTCCGGGGTGCTCGGATTTCTGGGCGCGGTGGTGCTGACCTTGAGTTTTGCTCTGCCGCCGCTGTTATGCGCGCCGGCAGATGTCGCACGGATGACGGCAGCCATGCTGACCATCAGCTATAGCGAGGGACTTATCGTGTCGGTGCTCAGCGGCGCGGCATGGGACATCGCAGGAAGCGCACGGGCTGCGTTCCTGCCGATTGCGGTCAGTGCGCTTCCCCTCGTGCTCTTGTCTCCATCCATCCGATTGCGCCGTACGGCTCCAGTGCCGGGATAGTGAGAGCCAAAAGTCAAACCGTCCAACCTACGAAGCGAAGGCGTTATGTTCACGAACAGGGCCTCTCGCCGAGAATCGTCAAAGCGGGCGAGCTCTTCGTGCCCGGGCTGGAATGATCAGGTGCGAAAAGGCTTGCTGAGAAACGACGACTGTTTGAGGCCATACCGCCAGGGGTGATCGACCCCCTTGCTGATCCCGATACGCGGGCCCACGGCGATGTCGAGGTTGCCGGGACCGGCGCGCAGCTCGAACGGCGCGCGGTCGAGCGGAAGCCCATTGTGCACTGCGCTGATGCCGAGCGCCTGGCACACGCGTCCCGGCCCCGCGCATAGCAATTGTTGTTTTTCCACTTTGCGGCGCCGGCGCATGAGGGAGAGGCCATGGGTGGGCACGAGCGCTCGTATCAGCACGGCGCTGGCGGAGCCCGCAGGCTCGCAGACGAAGTTGACGCACCAATGAATGCCGTAGGAACGATAGACATAGGCGTAACCGGGTGGGCCGAACATCACGGCGTTGCGGTCGGTGCGCCCGCGAAACGAGTGGGCCGCGGGGTCGGTATGATGATAGGCCTCAACCTCAGCGATCATGCCGCCGACGCCGTTGCAAAGAAACGTGGCCCCGATGAGCTCGGGCGCGACCGCATGCACGCTGCGCGCAAAGAATTTTCGCCGCAGCAGGGGCGGCATCAATCAACCATTCGCGGCGGAGCTTGCCGCGTTGCGCTTGGCTCAATGCGCGCTACCATCCGGGCATGAGAGTATTCCTCGCCGGCGCCTACGGCGCAATCGGCCGCCGACTGATCCCGCTCCTGGTCAAAGCGGGACATGAGGTCACGGGAACCACCCGCTCGCCCGAAAGCGCGGAGAAGCTTGCGAAGGCTGGAGTGCATCCGGCTGTGCTCGATGTGTTCGATGCGCCCGGGCTCGCCGCGGCCGTGCGCTCCGCGGCGCCGCAAGTCATGATTCATCAGTTGACGGATCTGCCCCGGGAATTCGATCAGGCGCGGGTGTCCGCGGCTTATCCGGCAAATGCCCGGATACGAATCGAGGGAACGCGCAATCTCATCACAGCGGCACAGCGCGCCTGCGTGCGGCGCTTCATTGTGCAGAGCATCGCCTTTGCGTACGCGCCACGTACGCAAAGGGGCGGCGAGCCGCACCAGGAGACCGATCCGCTCAATAGCGACGACCCGATGCGGGCCGTCACCGTGAGAGGCGCTCTCGAAATGGAGCAGCAGGTGCTTGGTGATCCCACCATCGACGGGATCGTCTTGCGCTATGGGCTCCTTTACGGGCCTGGCACCTGGCACATGACGGCCATTCGCAAACCTGCGCTGCATGTTGATGCAGCGGCGCACGCGGCTCTTCTTGCGATGACGCGCGGCGCTCGCGGCATCTACAACATTGCCGACGACGAAGGCCTCGTCTCAATTGCCAAGGCACGGGCGCAACTCGGATTTGATCCGCAATTCCGACTCGACTGTGACATTTTTTCTTAACCACTTGTTAATTGTGTGGCGCGCCTGCAACACGCCTAAAACATTGAGAGTCAGGGGGGATTCCGGCCGGCTCTGGCCGCTATTTGGCCATACGCTGCCCCGAGATCAGGCATTGACGCGATTTTCGGGAACCCCCCGCTCATCTCCGTCACATTAAGAGACAGGCACGCCGCCCATGGACGTGACGGCCAAACGAACGAGAAAGCTGCCCTGCCAGAATGCCGGCGTGCGTCCGGCGCGGCAGGTGAGTGGCAGAACCGCAGGTGAAACGGCCACGAATTTGAAGCCGTCCAGCCGTTATGTCGCCAAAAATCTATTCGACGGTGGCAGCGTTCCGCTCCTGCTGAGCGTGTTGCTCAACCACGGCCATGCGGGTCGTGGATGGCTGACGGTCAGGGGACGTGCCGTCGCCGAGCGCGTGCAGCAGAAGCGGGATGAGGACCAGCGTGTGGTCCATCCCGCCGACAAGCCGTTCTCCGCCATCAGCGGCGTCGCCGGGGCCCAAGGCAACCTCGCGCCTCTTGGTGCGGTTGTTAAGGTTGCCGGGATGGCGGACTTGAAATTTGCCGAGCCGGCGCGCTTTGACGGGGAGGAAGCGCGTTTCCGGACGGTCAAGAACAAGAAGTACAGGGAAGGCGAAGTGCTCGTGATCCGCAACGAGAGGCCGCCACGCGGCCCCGGGATGCGAGAAGCGCTGGCAACCCGCGACGCGGTTGCGCTTCTTCTTAGCAGACAATTCTCAACAGCCACCTGCGAGTCTGGGACCGAGGCGATCCGGCCAGGCGTCGCTGCCGAGACGTGTCATGCGCTGGTCTGATCTCGCCCTGAGCATCGGCCTCCTGGGGTTGGCTGTCGGCTTGTCGCCGGCCGTGAGCTTCGATGGCAGCCGCACGCCTGAGGGCGCCGCAGTTTCAGTGCCGCTATCCGAGAACCCTTCGAGTCCGGAGATGAACGCGCTTGGGGGCGCAACGCCACTTGCGCCAGTGCCCCTCAGCCCAATGAACCTTCCGCCCCGGCCGGTTGTTCCCGGCAAGCCGATCGAAGCGTTCCGCTCGGGAACGCACGCGCTACGGCAAGGCAGAACGGACCAGGCGGTGGTCGAACTCGAATATGCGGCCGAGCAGGGCGTGCCCGGCGCGATCTGGAAGCTTGGGCGCATGTACGCCGATGGCGACGGCGTCGCCATGAACAAGGCCCGCGCCTTTGGCTATTTCCGGCGCTTGACCACCGCCTATGCCGAGGACAGCGCGGGCACGCCGGACGCAACTTACGTGGCCAAAGGCTTCATCGCGCTCGGGCATTATTACGCTGACGGCATCCCGGGCAGCGTCAAACCCGATCTCAACCACGCGCGGGAGATGTTCGAGTACGCGGCCTCATATTTCGGGGACGCGGAGGCACAATACGATCTCGGCCGCTCCTATTTGCTCGCCAAGGGCAGCCAGAAAAATCCCGTTCTGGCAGCGAAATGGCTGCGCCTTTCCGCGGAGAAGGGTGACGCGAGGGCACAGGCGTTGCTCGGCAACATGCTGTTTAGGGGTGAGGAGGTTTCTCGTCAGGCGGCATGGGGCCTGTTCTGGCTCATTCTTGCCAAAGATGGCGCTGGTAGCGAGGAGACCTGGATTACGGACATGTATACGAGCGCGCTTGCTCGTGCCGATGAAAACGAACGGACACAAGCCTATAAGTACCTGGAAAGGTGGCTGAAAAGGCGCTGAACGCCGAGCATCTGTGGCGCTTTCGCCACACCCGATCGAAATCGGCTTTCCGGGGCGGTTTGGTAATAGACCCGAATCTGCGGCTAGCGTAAGTCTTACTCCAAATGAGCGTGTGCGGTCGAAACATTCGAGCATTGCGCTGCGCAAGCGCGGCTGCGCTGGCTAGCGTGCTGGCTCCTCTTGCGCTTGCTCCCGCGTTTTCCGCCGACCTGGGCGTGGCACCCATCTACCGGGCGCCTCCAGCTGCGGTCTCCACTTGGACTGGATCCTACATTGGCATTTCAGGCGGCGGAGCCTGGGGCAATGCCGTGGTCCACAACGACCCCACCGGCGTCGATCAGACGCCGCGCTTCGATCTGCATGGCGGCATCATCGGCATCACCTCGGGCTTGAACATCCAGAACGGCGCGATCGTCTATGGTTATGAGGGCGACACGTCGATCACCAGCAAACGAGGGTCTGCATTCGAATTCCCACCGCCCGTTGGTTTCCCCGGCTTCAGCAACGAAGTGAGGGAACCGTGGCTTTCGACCTACCGGGGCCGGCTCGGGTACACGCAGAACAACTGGCTCCTCTACGCGACGGCGGGGGGTGCACTCGCCCAGGTCGAAAACAATGTCTTTGGTCCAATAGGCTCGATCGTGGACACGCATTGGCACTGGGGCTGGACCGTCGGCGGCGGTGTGGAGTTCAAGTTTGCCAAGGACTGGTCGGCAAAGGTTGAATATCTCTACGTCGGATTGCAGGACAAATCCTATTTCAATCCAGCGCCGAGCCCTGCATTTCCAAGCAATCAGCGCGTAAGCCTGGACGAGCACCTCGTTCGCTTCGGCGTCAATTACAAGTTGCCCTGGAGCATCCTGGACGTGTTCTTCAAGCGCTGAGCAGCGAGAACGTCGGCTCAGCGAGAGGCGCCGGAGAGCCCGAGTTCAATCCAGACCGGAACGTGGTCGGACGGCTTTTCCCAGCTGCGGACGTGCTTGTCGACGCCTGCGGCAATCAGCTGATCGGTTGCCTGGGGCGAGAGCAACAGGTGATCAATGCGAATTCCCTCGTTCTTCTGCCATGCTCCGGCTTGATAATCCCAGAATGTAAAGGGGCCTGGCCCCTCACACGCAGCCCGCACGGCATCCGTAAACCCCAGATTGCATAATGCTCTGAATTTCTCGCGTGTGCGCGGGAGAAACAGCGCATCCGAAGTCCAGCGGTCCGGGTTGCGCGCATCGGCTGTCGTCGGAATCACGTTGAAATCGCCGGCCAGAATCAGCGGCTCCTCCAGGCTCAACCGCTCCTGAGCGTACTGGATGAGCCTGTCCATCCACGCGATTTTGTATGCGTATTTGTCGGTGGCGGGCGGATTGCCATTGGGCAGGTAAAGAGAGGCCAGGCGCAGCGAGCCGCTCCCGGTTGATATCACCGCCTCCATGAAGCGCGCGTGATCGTCGCTCTCCTCACCGGGAAGCCTTGGGGTGACCTCGTCAAACCGAAATTTGGACAGCACGGCCACTCCGTTGAATGCTTTCTGACCGTGCGCTGCAACATTATAGCCCAGGCTTTCGAGGGGCTCGCGCGGAAACGCCTCGTCGACACATTTGGTCTCCTGAAGGCACACGATATCCGGCGATCGCTCGGTGATCCAAGCAACCAGCTGGTCCATTCTTTGCTTGATGGAGTTGACGTTCCAGGTTGCGATGCGCATGAGCGAAAGTGCGGTGGCGCGGAGGGACGATGCGGCGTGTGCCGATGGTTACGCTGTTTTTAGGCGAGTATCCGTGCTCCGAGATGTACCTTTCGGCGGAATATGATAGAACGGCCGGTCTGGTATACCAAATATGATGCAATGAGCAGCTCAGGAACGCGACCCGGACAGCGTGTCCCGACAGCCGCCCCGACCCATTCATGAGGAAAGCCGCGTTACTCTTTGGAGGGGCTGCCGTCCTCGCAGCAGCGGCTATTGTCGTGGCCATGCGCGGCGGATTCTGGTCAGGGGGCGCCGTGGCGCAGGCGCCGCGGGAAAACGCGTCGCCCGCGGTTCCGGTGGAAGTCACGCAGGCGGTCAGGAGATCGGTACCGGTTCGGATCGAAGTCCTCGGGTCGGTCACTCCGATCGCCAGTGTGGCGGTGAAGGCTCGCGTCGATACCGAAATTACCGAGGTGCACTTCCGTGACGGCGCGATTGTCCACAAGGGAGACCTGTTGTTCACGCTCGACAGCCGCGCCATTGAAGCGCAGGCCAAGCAGGTCGAGGGGCTGCTGGCCGGAGCCAAGGCAAACCTCGAACAGGCCGAACGCGACGTTGGGCGTTACACCGACCTTCTCGCCAAGAACGCCACCACCCTTGTGACGCTGCAAAATGCCAGAACGCAGGTCAACATCTATCGCGCGTCGGTCGATTCCAATACCGCGCAGCTCGAAAACCTCCGGGTTCAACTGGATTATTGCACCATTCGCGCGCCGATCGCGGGGCGCGCCAGCATGGCTGCGGTGAAGGTGGGAAATTTCGTACGGCAGGCTGATCTGACGCCGCTGGCAACCATCAATCAGACCGCGCCGGCGTATGTCACCTTTGCATTACCGCAAAGCTATCTTCCCGAGTTGCGCCAATCCTTGCGCAACGAATCCGCCAGCATCGAAGCGATTATTCCCGGCGACCCGCGGCACGCGAGCGGACAGGTCACCATGATCGAGAACAGCGTCGATGCGCCGACCGGCACGGTCCCGGTTCGGGCTACGATGCCGAACAAGGACGAGTTGCTGTGGCCGGGTACCCTGGTCACAGTGGCCTTGACCTTCCGCGAGGAAGAAGCGGTTGTCGTGCCTTCCCCTGCGGTCCAGGTGAGCCAAACCGGTACCTACGCATTCGTTCTTGATGGAGATGTCGTCCATGTGCGGCCGGTTACGGTTGCCCGGGTTGTCGGCACAGACTCTGTGATTGCAAACGGCCTCGAGGGCGGCGAAACGGTGGTGCTCAACGGCCAACTCACGTTGGCCGAGGGCACCAAAGTCTCCCCGCGCGAGCCGAAGCCGGGGACTTAAAAGGCGTGACCCTCTCAGAGACCTGCATCCGCCGGCCGGTGCTCACGACCCTTGTCACGGCATCGATCGTCGTGCTCGGGGTTTTCGCCTATCGGCTGCTTTCGGTGGCGGCGCTTCCAGCGGTCGATTTCCCCACCATCGCGATCACCGGACAATTGCCCGGCGCAAGCGCCGAGACCATGGCTGCCTCGGTCGCTTCTCCCATCGAGCGCCAACTCTCGACGATTGCCGGCATTAGCTCGCTCACCTCGTCATCGTCCCTGGGCATTACAACCATTACGATTCAGTTCGATCTCAATCGCAACATCGATGGCGCCGCCCTCGACGTTCAGACGGCGCTCTCGGTTGCTGCTCGCAAGCTTCCGGTCGAAATGACCATTCCACCGAGCTTTCGGAAAGTAAACCCGGGCGATTTTCCGATCCTCTATATCAGCCTGAATTCGCCCACTCTTCCGCTGTCGGTCATCGACGAATACGGTGAGATCACGCTCGCCCAGCAAATCTCTCAGCTTTCCGGCGTCGCGCAAGTACTGGTCTACGGCGCGCAGAAATTCGCCGTACGCGTCCAGGTCGATCCCGTCGCCGCGGCTGCGCGCAACATCTCGCTCGAGGACGTTCGCTCCGTCGTTTCCAAGGCGAACTCCAATACGCCGGTCGGCACTCTCAACGGACCCAAGCAAAGCATGACGCTCACGGCCTCCGGCGCCATGACCAAGGCCGAGGAGTACCGCAAGGTCGTGGTCGCCTACCGCAACGGCGCGCCGGTTCATCTCGAGGCGATTGGACGCGTCGTGGACAGCGTCGAGAACGACAAGATCGCAAGCTGGTTCAATGACAACCGCGCGATCGTGCTCGCCATTCAGCGCCAACCCGACGCCAATACCGTGGCGGTCGTCGATGCGGTCCGCAGCCATTTGCCGCAATACCGCGCGCTCGTGCCGCCGTCGATCCGCATGGAAGTGCTGATGGATCGCTCGATCTCCATTCGCGATTCGGTCGCGGACGTTCAGCAGACGCTGGCGATTGCGATCAGCCTCGTGATCCTGGTGATCTTCCTCTTCCTGCGCACGGTGCCCGCAACCATCATCCCTGCGCTCGCAGTGCCGGTGTCCCTGATCGGAACGTGTGCGGCGATGTACCTGTTCGGTTTCTCGATCAACAACATGACGTTGCTTGCGCTCACCCTCTCCGTCGGGTTCGTGGTGGATGATGCCATCGTCATGCTCGAGAACATCGTGCGCCACATCGAAGGCGGGATGCGGCCATTCGAGGCCGCGCTCAAGGGTTCGCGCGAGATCGGGTTCACCATTATTTCGATCACGTTCTCGCTCATTGCCGTTTTCATTCCAGTGCTGCTGATGGGCGGCATGGTGGGGCGCGTGTTCCGGGAGTTCGCCGTCTCGGTCTCGGTCGCCATTATCATATCGGGTTTTGTCTCGCTGACCCTCACGCCGATGTTGTGCGCACGCGTTTTGCGTCACCATAATGAGGGTGAGAAGCAGAACTTCGTGCTTCGCCTGTTCGAGGCGATGTTCAAGGGCTGGCTGCGAGGATACGAATGGGCGCTCGACAGGGTGATTGCCCACAAGGCGGTCATGCTGCTGATCACATTCCTTACTCTCGCGGCAAGCGTCTGGCTTTACATCATTATTCCCAAGGGGTTCTTCCCGACTGAGGATACCGGCTTCATCGCCGCTTCCACCGAGGCATCCTCAGACGTTTCCTTCGCTCAGATGGGGGTTCTACAGCGGCAAGTCTCCGCCATCGTTCGCGCGGACAAGGCGGTCGATTACGCCAATTCCACCATTGGCGCGGGAGGCCCCAATCCGACGCAAAACATCGGGCGCATGTTCATCGCACTCAAGCCCAGAAAGGAGCGTGGAGAAAATTCGACGGCCGTGATCCAGCGCCTTCGACGCGCCGCGAACACGGTTCCCGGGATGGCCGTCTATTTCCAGAACGTCCAGAACATCAACATCACCGGCCGCATCACCAAAAGCGAGTTTCAGTACACCCTGCAATCGACCGATACCCAGCAATTGTATGAGATTGCACCGAAGATGCGGGACAAGATCGCGCAGATCGACGGTCTGCGCGATGTCACCACCGATCTCTATATCAAAAACCCGCAGATGACGATCGAGATCGATCGGGAGAGAGCCGCTGTTTACGGCATTACCATCGATCAGATTCGTCAGGAACTGTTCGACGCTTTCGGCGCCCGGCAGGTCGGGACCATTTACACCCAGACCAACGATTATCAGATCATTCTCGAGAGCCTGCCGTCATTCCAGGCCGACCCGTCCAAGCTCGAAAGCATCTTCGTCAAGACGAATCTGGGAAATACCGGTGGAGTTGGCGCCGGCGTGAATGGAAACGGCGTACCATCCGGCCAGGCGATCCCCATTTCAGCGGTAACGCGAATGGTCCCGGACGTCGGCCCGCTGCAGGTCAATCACCAGGGCAACCAGCCTGCGGTCACGGTCTCATTCAATCTCGCGCCGGGCTATTCGCTGGGGCAGGCCGTTGACGCAATCCGTGCGATCGAACGCGAGTCCAATCTTCCCATCACCATCAACACCGGGTTCCAGGGCTCGGCGCAAGTCTTCCAGGAATCGCTCAAGGGACAAGGTTTGCTCGTCCTCGCTGCGATCTTCGCCGCCTATGTCGTCCTGGGCGTACTGTATGAAAGCTTCATCCACCCGATTACCATCATTTCCGGGCTGCCCTCGGCCGGTGTCGGCGCGCTGCTCGTATTGATGTTCTTCAACATGGATCTCTCGGTCATTGCGATGATCGGAATTGTGATGCTGGTGGGGATCGTGAAAAAGAATGCGATCATGATGATCGATTTTGCGATCGACCGCCGGCGCGTGGGGCTCTCGGCTCCGGCTGCAATCCGGGAAGCGGCCCTGCTGAGGTTCCGTCCGATCATGATGACGACGTTTGCTGCGATCTTCGGCACGCTGCCCATTGCGCTCGGCACGGGCGCCGGCGCCGAGTTGCGCCAGCCGCTCGGCGTGGCCGTCGTCGGCGGATTGCTTGTGTCTCAGCTTCTCACCCTGTTCATCACGCCTGTGGTTTACATTTATCTCGACCGGATTGACCGGCTGCTGAAGTACCGGCTCGAGCCTCAGCTGGCCGCGGTACCCGAACATGGAGAGCGGCCGACCGCGGTGGCGGCGGAGTGAGGGAGAGCGGGTGGCGAATAGCAAACGGCGAATCGCGAATGATCACGCCGCTACTCGCTAAAGCGAGAAGCTCGTTCCACAGCCGCAGGATGCCTTGGCTTGTGGATTATTGACGCGGAACGAGGCACCGATCAGGTCATCGACAAAGTCGATCTCCGAACCGTTGAGATAGGTCAGCGAAATCGGATCGATCAACACCGTTGCGCCCTCACGCGTGACGACAACGTCATCGGCGGCCTTGGACGTATCCATGTCGAACTTGTACTGAAAACCGGAACAGCCGCCGCCCTCCACGCTGACCCGCAGCATGGTGCCAGGGGGCTCGCGTCCGAGAATTTCATGGATCCGGCGCGCTGCCCGCTCAGTTACCGTGAAGCTGTCCATCTTAACCCTCATTGCCAGAGGCCTGAGCGTTAGTTAAGTGCGGCCGGTCCTTTGGTCAATTGGATGATCCGTCATGGCCGTCGAGGCGGCGGTCCCGCGCGCCCCTTATGCCTGCGATCCGGCCACAAGCCGTGGCCGCCTCTATCCGGAGCCGGTCAGCCCCACCCGCAGCGCCTTCCGCCGCGACTGCGACCGGATCATACACGCGACGGCTTTTCGCCGGCTCGCCTACAAGACTCAAGTCTTTGTCTTTCACGAAGGCGATCATTTCCGTACCCGGCTCACCCACACCCTTGAAGTCAACCAGATTGCGCGTTCGCTGGCGCGCGCGCTCGCTCTCGATGAGGATCTTTGCGAAGCGCTGGCGCTCGCGCATGATCTCGGTCATCCGCCATTTGGCCATGCGGGCGAGCGGGCACTCGATCGCTGTCTCGACGCTTGCGGCGGTTTCGATCACAACGCGCAGTCGCTGCGCGTTGTGACCGCGCTCGAGCGCCGTTATACGGATTTCGATGGGCTCAATCTCACCTGGGAAACCCTCGAGGGACTGGTCAAGCATAATGGGCCGCTCATGCTCCGCGACGGCGCCCCCACGGAGCGCTATCGAGCGCGCGGCGTCCCGCAGGCGATCCTGAGCTACGCCGAGCGTCAGGACCTCGAACTCTGGAGTTTCGCCAGTGCCGAAGCGCAGATTGCAGCGCTTGCCGACGACATCGCCTATGACGCACACGACATTGATGACGGCCTGCGTGCCGGATTGTTCACACTCGACGATCTCTCGCAAATTTCCCTGATCGACGAAATCCTGCGCCATATCCGCGCCGCGCATCCACAACTTGAAAGCCCGCGTTTGATCCACGAACTGATCCGCCGGCTGATCACGCACATGATCGAAGACGTGATTCTTGAAACGGGCAGACGCTTGCAGCGTCTGGCAGCGCAGTCGGCGGACGACGTGCGTCACTGCGCCAGTTCGGTCGTGGCGTTCTCGCCCGCGATGGCCGCAGCCGATCATGCGATCAAAGGATTTCTCTATCCCCGCATGTATCGGCAGGCTCGGGTCATGCGCATTATGAACGACGCCGAACAGGTGATCATTGATTTGTTCAGCCGCTACGATTGCGACCCCGGAGCGATGCCGGCGGAATGGGCAACCGGCGGCGAATGCAGTGATCGCTTATCGCGCGTGCGGCGAATCGCAGATTTCATCGCCGGCATGACGGATCGCTATGCGCTTGTCGAACATGCGCGCCTTTTTGACTCGACACCTGAATTACGCTAGGCGCCGCGCCTCATATGACGACCGGCGAATTATGAACGGCCCTGACGTCATTGCTGGCGTGCTCGACAAAGTGCGCGCCGCCTGCACGGGGTTGATTGCTGATGGCGTGCTGCCAAGCGGGATCGATCTCTCCCGCGTCGGGCTCGATCCGCCGCGCGATGCCGCGCACGGGGATCTCGCAACCAATGCCGCCATGGTGCTCGCCAAGAATGCAGGCAAGAAGCCGCGCGAGCTTGCGGAAGAGATCGCCCAAAAGCTTCGAGCGGACAATCTGCTTGCGAAAGTGGAGGTGGCGGGAGCTGGATTCATCAATCTCACGCTGAAACCGGCCGCGTGGGTCGCGGCTTTGCGCATGCTGCTCCAGTCCGGTTCGCAATACGGCCGCAGCAATGCCGGGCAGGGCGCCGTGGTCAATGTCGAATACGTTTCCCTCAATCCAACAGGACCCATGCATGTGGGCCACGGCCGTGGCGCGGTCTTCGGCGACGCGCTTGCCAACCTCCTTGCGTTCACAGGCTTTCGAGTGACGCGCGAATATTACATCAATGATGCGGGCGCGCAGATCGACATGCTCGCGCGTTCGGTCTTCCTGCGTTACCGGGAGGCGCTCGGGGAAAATATCGGGCCGGTACCGGAGGGTCTTTATCCGGGCGATTATCTCAAGCCGGTCGGAGCGGCGCTCGCGGCAGAATATGGACGCGAATTACTGAATTGGCCCGACGATCAGCGCTTACCCATTATCCGGCAAAAGGCGATCGAGATGATGATGCGCGCGATCCGCCAGGATCTTGCCGCGCTCAATGTCAAACATGACGTGTTCTTCCCAGAAAGCTCACTGATCGAGCGCGGGTGCGATCGCGTTGCCGAAACCATCGCTTTTCTGCGGCAAAGAGGGGAGGTTTATCAGGGACGATTGCCGCCGCCGAAAGGCATTGCCCTCGAAGACTGGGAGGATCGCGAGCAGACACTCTTTCGCTCGACGGATTTCGGCGATGACATCGACCGTCCGCTGGTGAAGTCCGACGGGACCTATACCTATTTTGCCTCCGACATCGCCTATCACAAGGACAAATTCGATCGCGGGTTTACGCGCATGATCGATGTCTGGGGCGCGGATCATGCCGGCTATGTCAAGCGAATGCGCGCGGCAGTAAAAGCGGTGAGCGGCGGCCGCGCCGATCTCGATATCAAGATCGTGCAACTGGTCAGGCTGTTGCGAGGCGGTCAGCCCGTGAAAATGTCCAAACGGGCAGGGGAGCTCGTAAGCCTGCGGGAAGTGATCGACGAAGTGGGCCGCGACGCGGTCAGATTCATGATGCTCTACCGTAACAATGACGCGGTTCTCGATTTCGATCTTCAAAAGGTCATCGAACAGTCCCGCGACAATCCCATTTTCTATGTTCAATACGCTCACGCGCGTTGTCGTTCGGTGTTGCGCAACGCGGGTGAACTCATGCCGCAGCACCTTGCCGGGCGGGAGGAGGGATCCTTGGAAGCGGCACCCCTTGAGCGCCTCGATGACGGCGGCGAGCTTGCGCTGATCAAGCAACTCGCGCTCTATCCGCGGCTGGTGGAAGCGGCCGCGATTTCCCATGAGCCGCATCGCATTGCCTACTATCTCTATGAGCTTGCAAGTGAATTTCACGCGCACTGGAACCGGGGGAAGGATGCGCCACATTTACGCTTCATTATCCAGAATGATCCACAAATGACCCTGGCTCGCCTCGCTCTGGTGCAGGGCGTTGTCACCGTTCTCGCGTCCGGGCTAGGTTTGCTCGGCGTCGAGGCGCCTGAGGAGATGCGTTGATCTCGCTCGGTGCCGTAGGGACGGACGGATGGCGCAATCCGTCCTGCAGCCGGCCTGGGGCGACGCCAATGCCGCGAACGGAAAGAGTATGGCGGACAACAGCAAGTTAAGAGTGCCAGGCGAGCCGTATCGCCGTGCCGCTGAGCCGGCGGACGATAGCTCCTATGGAAGTGACCCACTGACAGAGTTGGCTCGGCTGATTGGAAAGAACGACCCCTATGCCGAGTTCGGCCGTGGCGGGTCGCGCGACGATGAGCGGCAGGATGCCCATGCCCGCTCAGGGCGGGCACGTGATGACGCCCAGCCTTCCTTGGCGCGGGAGCATTATGACGAGCGGTATTATGATGAACGGCCTGAGCCCGCGGCCGGCGAGAGACCTGAGGCCTATGGATCGGGCCGGGAGAGCTACGCCCTGAACGCGGATTTACCGCTGACGCCGCGGGTTTCGGATTGGCGGTCGGATCATGCGCCGAGATACGATGAGGAGCCGCATTTCGGTCGCGACCACGAGAGCGAGCCGTATGGCGATGACGACGCCCTCCAGGCGCGAACAGAGCATCACGAGGACGATGGGAATTCGGATCTCGGTGCCGCGGCGGATAACCAGGAAGAGCAATCATACGACGATCCGCCACGGGCATATCGCCACGGCGGCTTGGCTACGGCTCTGGCCCTTATTGGATGCGCCATTCTCGGCACTGCGGGCGCTTATGCTTACCGCAGTTATTTTGGTCAACCCGGTGTAGCGCAGCCGCCCCCGGTAATTACTGCCGATACCGCGACGCCGGCAAAGATTGTCCCGCCGACCGCCGGCGATGCGCAGTCAGGCAAGACCATACAGGACCGGGTCGCCAACGCGAGTAGAGAACAGGTTGTCTCCAAGCAGGAAGAGCCAGTCGCGCTGAAGGACCTGGGCACGCAGGGAGCGCCTCGGGTGGTGCTGCCAACACCGGTAACGCCCACGCCAGGCCCGGCGGCGGCGCCGTCCGCTCCCGCTGCCCCCTCGGGCGCCTCGACAGAACCGCGCAAGGTCCGGACTGTCCCCATCCGCCCTGATGGGAGCGATCCGAGCGGCCGGTCGGCAATGGGCCCTGCGCCTGCTCCGTCCGGCGCTCCGGCGGCACCGCGCGCAGCTACGCCCGCGCCGAAGAGTTCCGGCGGGCCGCTCTCGCTTGATCCGCAGCCCAAAGACTCAAGCCCGCCACCAGCCACGCGGACGCGAACGGCTACCGCACCTGTGCGATCCGAAAGTTCAACGGGGTCGTCCGGCGGCTTTCTGGTGCAGCTCTCGTCGCAGAAGACGGAAGCCGAAGCGGCCTCGTCGTTCCGCGGTCTGCAGGCCAAATTCCCGAACGAACTTGGGGGCCGGCAGGTGGTCATACGTCGGGCTGACCTGGGGACCAAAGGAGTATTCTACCGGACGATGGTCGGACCATTCGCTTCCGCCCAGGAGGCCAATCAGTTCTGTGCGAGCTACAAGGCCGCCGGGGGCCATTGCGTGGTTCCGAACAACTGAGCTCATATTGACCGCGCTGCTTCGTGCGGGGTAATGCGCCCAATGGCGCCGCGCGCATTCATCTGTGGCCTTGCGGGCCCAACGCTTTCGGCCGACGAAGAACGCTTTTTGCGGGAGGCCGAGCCGTGGGGCCTCATTCTCTTCGCGCGCAATATCCAATCGCCGGCTCAGCTCGTGCGCTTAACCGCTTCGGTGCGAAATGCCTTGGGGCGGAATGCAGCCATTCTCGTCGATCAGGAAGGCGGTCGCGTTCAGCGGCTCGGACCGCCGCACTGGCCCTCTTATCCGCCCGGCGCGACCTATGGTCGAATCTACGATCAGAGCGCAGGAAAGGCGGGACGCGCCGCTTACATCGGTGCTCGTCTGATGGCCGCCGACCTCCTCGCAGTCGGCATTGATGTGGATTGCCTTCCCATCGCCGACGTTCGGGTGGCTGGCGCGAGCGACGTCATCGGCGACCGCGCCTATGGCGAGACGCCCGAAAAGGTTGCCGCCATCGCGCGTTGCGTGGCTGCGGGCCTGCTATCGGGGGGTGTTTTGCCGGTCCTCAAGCATATCCCAGGCCACGGCCGCGCAACCATTGACAGTCATGGCGGTCTTCCCGTTGTCGAGACCGACCGTTCGACCCTCGAGGCGAGCGATTTTGCTGCATTCCGGCCGCTTGCCGACCTGCCTTTGGGAATGACCGCTCACGTGGTCTATACCGCGATCGATCATCTTGCTCCGGCCACAACTTCGGTCACTGTGATCCGTGATGTGATTCGGGGCGGGCTCAATTTTTCCGGATTACTGATGAGCGACGATATTTCCATGGGCGCCCTTTCGGGCTCGCTTGCAAGCCGGTCGCGTGCGGCTATTGCTGCCGGGTGCGATCTCGTCCTTCACTGCACCGGCGATCTCGCCGAAATGGAAGCCGTGGCCGCCAGCGTTCCAGCACTGGCCGGCAGGGCTGCGGAGCGCGCGCAATCGGCTCTCGAACAACGCAAACCCAGCGACAAGCACGAAGCGGCGGCTCTGCGGTTGGAATGGGCGGCTCTCCTCGCTGACAACGAAACGGTGGGCGCACGTTCATGAACCCGGAACAGGTGAAATTCGAGGCCGATCCTCCAATCGAGCGGTCGAGCGACGAGCCCACGCTGGTGGTGGATGTCGAGGGGTTCGAGGGTCCGCTCGATCTTCTGCTGGCGCTGGCGCGCCAGCAGAAAGTCGACCTCGCAAAAATCTCCATTCTGGCGCTTGCGGATCAGTACCTCGTCTTC
>CATPCO010000251.1 GCA_955652925.1 uncultured Xanthobacteraceae bacterium
GAACCCCCGACCCCCAGATTCGAAGTCTGGTGCTCTATCCAGCTGAGCTACGAGCGCGTCATTGGCGAGCGGAAATGGAGCGGGTCCGCTGGCCCGGCAACACCGTGATAGCAAATGGCAGCGCGTTGCCCATAGCACAAAGTGCGGCGGCTCCGGCCGCGAGCACAACTCTGGCCCGCCTGGAGCGCGAGTTTCCCGGGTGTCGCTGCGCTCCACCCGGGCTACAGCCGGGCACGAGCGCGATGCTAACTGCATGTTCATTGCGCACCTGCTAGAGAAGGCGCGCGAATTGACCGCAAGGAAGACATGACGGTCCTGGTCACCGGCGGTGCCGGTTACATCGGAAGCCACATGGTGCACGCGCTCCTCGACGCCGGCGAGCGCGTGCTGGCGCTCGACAATCTTTCGACCGGGTTCGACTGGGCCGTGCCCGCGACGGCGCCGCTCATCGTGGCGGATACCGGAGACGAGGCGCGCGTGCGCGCAGTTCTGAGCGAGCACGCCGTCGACACCATCATCCACTTTGCCGCCTCCGTCGTGGTGCCGGATTCGGTGCGCGATCCGCTCGGCTACTACCGCAACAACACCGTGAACTCGCGCGCGCTGATCGAAGCAGCCGTGCGCTGCGGCGTGCGCACTTTCATCTTTTCCTCCACGGCGGCCGTCTACGGCAATCCCGCGCGCGTGCCGGTGCGCGAGGAGGACGCAACAGTGCCAATGTCGCCCTATGGCTGGTCCAAGCTCATGACCGAGATGATGCTGCGCGACGCGGGCACCGCCCATGGGCTGCGCTACGTCATTCTGCGCTATTTCAACGTCGCGGGCGCGGACCCGGGCGGCCGCGCCGGCCAATCGACCAAGGGGGCAACGCACCTCATCAAGGTCGCGGTCGAGACCGCGCTCGGCCGGCGGCCAAGCATCGAAGTCTTCGGCACGGATTATCCCACGCCCGACGGCACCTGCATCCGCGACTATATTCACGTGTGGGATCTCGCGCGCGCACATTGGGATGCGCTGCGCTATCTGCGCGCAGGGGGCGAGCCGGTCACGCTCAATTGCGGGTATGGCAGCGGCTTCTCTGTGCTCGAAGTGATCGAAACCGTCAAGCGCGTGTCCGGCAAGGATTTCAAGGTCGAGTTCGCCGGGCGGCGCGCGGGCGATCCCGCGCAGATCGTTGCGGCCGCCGATCGCGCGCGGTCGGTGCTGAAATGGGAGCCGCGGCTCGCGGACCTCCCAGCCATTGTCGAGCATGCGCTCGCCTGGGAGCGCAAGCTGCAAGCCCCGGCAGCGTAAGCAGGCGCCGGCCGAAGTCGGATCTATCCGCCACCGGCCGCAGCCGAACTCGGGCGACCCCTAGTTCGGGCGCCGATTCTGCTTGAAAACGCCGCCCGCCTGGGCAACAGCTTGGCGCATGGAAGCTATCGCATTGCAGCGAGCCTGTGGCACAAGGGCGGGTTTAAAACCCGCCCCTACAAGCTTCGCGACCGCGATGTGCTTCCCGTCCGGGGTTTGCGGGACGCTTGTCATATGCGATTGCCCTGCCTTTCAGGGGGAGGTGTCGCTGTGGCAATGCCGGTTGCTTCCCGAGCAAGCCGACTGGCGAGCAAGCTCCGGATGATCCAACGCTACTGGCAAAAACTATTGGCGGACCCAGACGGCGCGCCTGCCCTGGTTCGCCGCCTCCTCGTCGAGCAGGCCGCCGGGCAGTGGCAACGCTACGCGCTTGCGTTCGCCCTCATGCTGGTTGCAGCGGCAAGCACAGCGCTCGGAGCCTATCTCATCGGCGACGTCATCAACCAAGCCTATGTCCATAAGAATCTGCCGGGGATCATCGTCCTTGCCTTCGTGACCGCGGTAATCTTCACCATCAAGGGTCTGGCGACCTACGGCCAGGCGCTGATCATGGCGCGCATCGGCAACCGTATCATTGCCGACAACCAGCGGCGCATGTTTGCACGACTGCTGCAACATAACATCGGCTACTTCTCCGAGCGCCACAGCTCCGAGTTCATCGCGCGCCTCACCACCGGCGCTGGCGCCGCAACCCAGGTCCTTAACCTGCTCATCAGCGCCATCGGCCGCGATTTATTTTCGCTGATCGGACTTGCCGCCGTCATGGCGGTCCAAGACCCGGTCATGTCGCTGTTCAGCATCATCGTCATGCCGCCGGCGATGATCATGCTGCGCAAGCTCATTCACCGCATCAAGACCATCGCGCATCAGCAGTTCACCGGGAACGCGCGCATCCTCGAAACGCTGCAGGAAACCGTGCAGGGCATGCGCATCGTCAAGGCCTTCACGCTCGAAGAGCCGATGTGCGCGCGCTTCGACGCCCACGTGGCGGGACTCGAAAACGAATCCAACAAATGGGCGCGGGTCGCCTATCGCTCGGGTCCGCTGATGGAGGCGCTGGGCGGATTTGCGATCGCGATGGCGCTCGTCTATGGCGGATTTCGCGTGATCGAGACGGGTGCGACGCCCGGCCAGTTCTTCTCGTTTCTCGCAGCATTCATGCTGGCCTACGAGCCGGCCAAGCGGCTTGCCCGCCTCAACCTGGATCTCAGCAGCGCGCTGGTCGGGGTGCGCATCCTGTTCGAGGTGATCGATCACCCGCCGACCGAGGCGCCCGACGACGACAAGCCGGCATTGAAGCTTCGCTCGGCACGTGTCGCGTTCGAAAATGTGCAATTTGCCTATCACCGCGGCGAGCAGGTGATCCGGAATCTGTCGTTCGTGGCGGAGCCCGGAAAGGTCACGGCACTGGTCGGCCCCTCGGGCGGCGGCAAATCGACCATTCTCAATCTGCTGCTGCGGTTCTACGACGTGGACGGCGGCGCCATCATCATCGATGGCCAGAACATCGCTGCCGTGTCGCGCCGTTCGCTCCGCCGTCAGGTCGCTTATGTCGGCCAGGACGTGTTCCTGTTTCGCGGATCGATCCGCGACAACATCGCGGTGGGACGCGCAGGCGCCACGCAGGATGAGATCATCGCCGCCGCCAAGGCGGCTTATGCGCACGACTTCATCATGAGCTTCCCGCGCGGCTACGACGCGCAAGTGGGCGAGCACGGCACCCAGCTCGCAGGCGGCGAGCGCCAGCGCATTGCGGTCGCTCGCGCGCTGCTCAAGGACGCCCCGCTCATCCTGCTGGATGAGGCGACCGCCGCGCTCGATTCCCATTCCGAACGGCAAGTGCAGCGCGCCATCGAGCATCTCTGCCGCAACCGCACCACCATCGTGATCGCGCACCGGCTGCACACGGTGGTGGATGCCGATCGCATCTTCGTCATCGCGGACGGGAGCGTGGTCGAGTCGGGCAGGCACCAGGATTTGCTGCGCAAGGGCGGACGATATGCTTCTTTCTATCGCCTGCAGCTGCGCGAGCAGGAGACAGACGACAGCTATCAGATTTCAGATGGCAGAGTTGAGATGTTAGAGGTCAAGTGAGGCTGCGATGTCCATCAGCTGACATCTGATGCCATCTGTCCTCCGCCGTCTGTGGTCCGCCGTCTCCCTTACGCCGCCAGCCCTTCCGCCTTGAGCGCTTCCTGCACCTTTGGCCGGGCGCCGACGCGATCGACGTAGGCCTTGAGGTTGGGCCACTTGACGAGATCAATGCCGATGCGCGAGGTCCAGCGCAGCACGGTATAGAGATAAGCGTCCGCCACGGTGAACTGATTGCCCATCAGGTACTGCTTGCCCGCGAGCTGCTTGTCGAGCCAATCAAACCGCTTGCCGAGATTCTCTTTCGAGATCTGCTTGTACGCATCGGGGGTGGTCGGCCGGAAGATCGGCCCAAAGCTCTTGTGCAGCTCCGAGGTGATGAAATTGAGCCATTCCTGGACGCGGTAGCGCTCGGGTTTGCCGGAGGGCGGGATGAGATCCGCGCCGGGGTTCTCATCGGCGATCCACTGCACGATCACCGGGCCCTCGGTGAGCCGCTCGCCGTTGTCGAATTCGAGAACCGGGACCTGGCCCTTGGCGTTGATGGTCCAGTAGTCGACCCCGGACTTGGTCTTCTTCTCCTGATTGTTCACCTGCTCGAGATCGTACTTTGCACCCGCCTCGCGCATCACGATGTGGGGCGAGAGCGAGCAGGCGCCTGGGGCATAGTAAAGCTTCATTCCATCCTCCTTCCAACTGCCGGGCGTGCCGGCGGGCGGGAAGTTGCATGGACGTGCCGTCCGGCGCAAGGTGGCGCCGGCGAATGGCGAATTAGGGAAGCAGCCCTGCACAGTCTGGTATTACTATTGGCTACTCGCTATTCGCCTACGGAGACGCGCATGAACGAGGACGTTTTCAACGCCAGTATCAGGAAATTCCTCAAAACCCTTGGGGTGACCGCGCAGCGCGAAATTGAAAAGGCGGTACGCAAAGCGCTGGAGGAGGGAAAACTCAAGGGCAGCGAAAAATTTTCGGCCAAGGCGACGGTCACACTTGCCGGAATTGGTCTCGCCCACGAGGTCACGGGGGAGATCGAGCTGGAATGAGGGCGAATAGCGAATAGTGGGCAGCGAATAGGGAAGGCGAGCCGCACGCTCGCTTACTATTGCCTCTTCTCGCTATCCGCACCTGCGGAGAATCCCCATGAAGCTTCCCACCCGCGTCGCCATCGCCGGACTTGGCGCGATTGGACGCGTGCTCGCGCGCAGCCTCGCCGATGGTCTTCCCGGAATGACATTGGCCTGCGCGGCGACGGGTGACCGCGCGAAGGCCAAGGCGTGGCTTGCCGCCGAGAACATCGCCTGCCCGCTGGTTGGGCCCGAAGACTTTCCGGAGCAATCGGACCTTGCCGTCGAATGCGCGCCTGCAGCCGTGTTCGAACGGATTTGCCGGCCCATGATCGAAGCCGGGAAGCGCCTTGTCGTGCTCTCGGCCGGTGCGCTCTTGCCGCGCGGCGATCTCATCGAGCTCGCGAAGTTGCGGGGAGCGCAAATCATTGTCCCCACGGGCGCGCTGCTCGGCCTCGATGCGGTGACCGCCGCCGCCGAAGGCAAGATTCACTCGGTTCGCATGATCACCCGCAAACCCCCGGATGGGCTGCGTGGCGCACCCTATCTGGAGGAGCACGGCATCTCTGTGGACGGGCTCAACGAGGCCAAGCGGGTATTCTCCGGAAGTGCCCGGGAGGCGGCGGCGGGATTTCCCGCAAATGTGAATGTGGCGGCGGCGCTTTCGCTCGCCGGCATCGGGGCGGACCGCACCACCATCGATATCTGGGCCGATCCCGCGATCGATCGCAATTGTCACACCATCGAGGTGGACAGCGACTCCGCCCGTTTGACGCTCTCGATTGAGAGTATTCCGTCAGAAAACCCGAAAACCGGACGGATTACCCCCCTTTCCGTCATCGCAGCCCTGCGTAAGCTTCACTCGCCGCTGCGAATTGGAACGTAGTGAACGGTAGCCCGGGTTGAGCGCGCATTCGCCCGCGAAACCCGGGAAACTGTCCAGAACGCAAGATCCCGGGTTTCGCTTTCGCTCAACCCAGGCTACAGGAGCGTCGCTAACTGTCGATTATCACTAACGAATTCTGCGGTAACCCGGCTATGGGCCGTTCCTTGAACAGCCACATTTGTGCTCTGAGATGGTCACCGGGGAACGGGGGCGTAGCCTATCAGCGGCACTGTCATCAGTGTGGCGGAACCGTGAACCCGGCGGTTCGCGCCTGCGACTAACCTCCAAGCCGGCCGTCCGAAAACGATGCAGTCGACATCAGACGAGGTGCTGATTGGACGGATCGCAAACGGTGACCGGCTTGCAATGCAGGTGCTGTACGCAAGGCACCACGTTCGCGTGTTCCGGTTCGTAATTCGCCTCGTGCGTGATGAATCCGCGGCGGAGGATTTGATCAGCGAGGTGTTTCTCGACGTTTGGCGACAGGCCGGCCGGTTCGAAGGACGTTCCTCGGTTTCGACGTGGATGCTGGCGATTGCTCGCTTCAAGGCCCTCTCCGCCCTGCGCAGACGGCCTGACGAGGAGTTCGATGAAGACAACGCAGCGACGCTTCCGGATCAATCGGACGATCCGGCCACGACGCTGGAGAAAAAGGACAAGAGTGCCCTCATCCAGAAATGCCTTGCCGGCTTATCGGCGCAGCACCGGGAAATTCTCGATCTCGTCTACTACCACGACAAATCGGTGGAGGAGGTCGCTGCGGTCGTTGGAATCCCGGAGAACACGGTCAAAACCCGCATGTTCTACGCGCGCAAGAAGCTGGCGGAGCTGCTGCGGGCCGCAGGAATTGAAAGAGGTTGGCCATGAACATCATCAATAAAGAGCCAGAGCGCTACGAGATCGAAGCGCTACTGCCTTGGCACGCCGCCGGTACGCTCAATCGCCGCGACTCCGACCGGGTGGAGCAGGCAATTGCAGGCGACCGCGAGCTCGCACGCCGCTATGAGCTGGTGCGCGAAGAGCTGGCCGAAACCATCCACCTTAACGAGTCGCTGGGCGCGCCGTCCGCGCGCGCCATGGAGAAATTGTTTGCTGCGATCGACGCAGAAGAGGCGCGTTCCCCCCGCCGCCAGCGTTCCCTCGATCTTGGCGCTCGAATTTCAGAATTTCTGTCCCAATTTACGCCCCGCACGCTGGCCTGGTCGGCTGCAGCCGCCCTCGTCGCCATCGTCGCACAGGCGGCCGTGATCGCAGCGGTGGTCCTCAAGGAGGACACCCCCGCTTCCGGTCCCAGGCTTGCCAGCGTGGTCGGCCAAGGCTCGTTTGCGGTGGTGCGCTTTGCTCCACAAGCAACTGCAAATGACATCACCCATTTCCTCGCGGCCTATAAGGCGACGTTGGTGGAAGGCCCACTGAAGTCAGGAGGCACTCTCTACCGCATTCGTCTTGCCGAGACGCGCCTGCCGGAAAATGAAGTCGGCAAGATCATCCAGCAGATGCAGGAAGAATCCAGGATCGTCGGCTTCATTGCGGCCGCCGACTAGTCCCTCGCCACAGTGATTTTGAGTAGCTCAATCCCTCCCCCGCCTGAACTCGGGTATACCCGAGTTCAGCACTTTTAAGTGGCCGAAGTCGGATAAATCCGACTTCGGCTGGGGCAGGGCTATCGCATGTGACAAGCGTCCCGCAAACC
>CATPCO010000252.1 GCA_955652925.1 uncultured Xanthobacteraceae bacterium
CGCTGATGTAATAGTAGGTCGCCAAGTGCTGATCGGTAATGCAGACATTCACGTGTCCGAGATTGACGATGTTGCCAAGATCCTGGCTGGAGCGATCATATTGTTGGCCGGTCATGATGTCCTCGCGCGCGTTCGCCGGGGATAATAGGCGCAACCCCTGCGCGCCCTCAATGCAGGTTTGCGAAGCTTAACAGCCCACTGGGCGGGTGATCCGGTCGATCTCGGCGAGCTCCTCCGGCGACAAACTCCATTGCGCCGCTTGGACGTTCTGCTTGATCTGCTCCGGGGTGGTTGCTCCGGCGATCACGCTTGCAACAACGCCATCGCGCAGGAGCCAGCTGAATGCGAGCTCGAGCAAGCTATGGCCTCGGCGCGCGGCAAAGACGGAAAGGTCCTCAACAATGCGCCAGTTACGCGCATTGATGATCTCGCCGGCGTGGCGGGGACTTGTTGCGAGCCGCGAGCCTTCCGGCAGCGGCGCTCCGCGCCGGTATTTGCCGGTCAGCAGACCGCTCGCGAGCGGAAAATAGGGCAGCACGCACATGTCAAATTCCTTCGCGGTGGGAATGAGCTCGCGCTCGATGTCGCGAACCAGCAGGCTGTACTCGTCCTGACACGACACAAAGGCGGCAAGCCCATGTTGCCGTGATATCGCCTGCGCTTCTCTCACCTGTTGTGCGGAAAGATTGGAGCAACCGATGAAGCGGACCTTCCCGGCTTGCACCAGGTCGTCGAGGGCCCGCAGCGTCTCCTGCATGGGCGTGTCGGGATCGGGCCGGTGCAGCTGATAAAGGTCAATCCAGTCGGTACGCAGCCGTTTGAGACTCGCCTCGACTGCGCGCATGATGTAGCGCCGCGATGCACCCTTGAGTTTTCCGCTGTCATCCATCTCCATGCCGAACTTGCTGGCAAGCACGATGTCTTTTCGTTTTTCCCCAAGCATCCTGCCCAGCGCTTCCTCCGAGCCGCCCCTATTGCCGTAGGTGTCGGCGGTGTCGATGAAATTCACGCCAAGAGCGAGCGCCTCGTGCACGACTGCTGCCGAGGAATCGAAATCGATCCGGCCACCGAAATTGTTGCCGCCGAGCCCGACCACGGAGACCGCAAGCGTCGAGTTGCCGATCCGGCGTTTACGCATCCTCGATGACCTTCTCGATGCTGTTGCTGTGCGCGGAGCGGACAATGGCGTCGAACACGGACAAGCCGTGCAATACGTCCGCAAGCGGGACGGGATAGGCGCGCTGCTCGCGGATGGAGCGGGCAAACTCGGTGAGCTCGGCATGCAGCATGTCGAATCCGGTGTGCTCGACGGCTTCGCCCGGCGGCGCCGTGACCGGTCCGGTCGGCGCTTGCGTCGAGCCCGGCACGAAGCGGAAGGTCTGCAGGTTGGGCCCTGAAATCTCGGCGAGCGCCTTGGTCCCATAAAGACTGAAGCTGAAGTTTGTCGCAGTCGCCACCGAGCAGAAGATAAGCCCGGTGGCTCCGCTCCCGAATGTCAGCATGATTGTCGTCGTGTCGTCGGACGGCCCGGCAATGTAACGCCCGGTCACACATCTCACATCGCGAATGCGGCCGCCGAACTCGATCATATGATCGAGCGAGTGAACGCCGACCGCCGTGAACGCGCCGCCCGGCGCCTCCCGCGGCGAAGCGCGCCAGTTGTCGGGCGGAACGAACTGTCCGGTGCTGGTCGTGTGCTGCGCCACCATGGCGACCACCGTGCCGAGCTGGCCCGAGCGCAAACGGCGGCGCACCTCGGCGACGCTCGGATGAAAGCGCCGGCAAAAGCCGACCGCGAGTACAACACCGGCGCCTTGGGCGGCCGCGACCGCCGCGTCTGCGCTTGCGCGCGTAAGCGTGATCGGCTTTTCCACATGAATGTGCTTGCCGGCAGCGGCCGCCGCGATGATCTGGCGCTCGTGCTGGGTGTGCGGGGTCGCCAGCACCACCGCATCGACGCCGCGCTCCGCAAGCACCTGCTCGTAGTTCTCCACCCAGATCAGATCATGCTGGCGGCAGAATTCTTCCGCGCTCGCGTGCGTGCGCGAATGGGCGAGCACGAAGCGGATATCAGGACTCTTTCCCTGGACCGCACTCACCAGCGAGCGGCCCAAGCGGCCGAGACCCACGATGGCAGCGCGAACCATGATTATTTCGGCGGAATGATGGGAACGAGGAGAAACGGTGCCGCAGCGTGCGAGAAATGCAACGTGTTGATGGTGTCGAAGATTTCCGGCGGCCGATCGCGCGGATCGGTATGGGTGAACGGGCCCACGCCTTTCATGGGATAGGGCGCGTGCTCAAGCGCCGCATCGGTGCCGTCATATTCGTAATCCCTGCCGAGGATGGTGAGACCCAAGCGGTAGCCGGCAGGCACGACGATGCAAGCCGGCCAGATCTCCACATCCAGCTCGACCGGCTCATCCGGCACGAGCGGCCATGCCTCGTCGTGGCTGTGCCAGGGGCGGTAGGGCAGAGAGTGGGCGGGATCAAGCTTGCGGCGTGACGCACGCAGCCAGCCTTGTCCCACCGGCGTGCGCGGATCATTCGTACCAATAAACACGACTTCCTTGTTGCCGGGATCGAAGACGCGCAGAACAAGAAAGATGTCGGCGTCGGTGGTCGCTGAAGACACGAACAGCTTTGCCGCCGCCGGCCCGGTGATTTCGGTTTCCTCGGTGAGCGGCGGCGTGAGGAAGGTGAGGCCTTCACCCTTCGTCGCATAAGAAAGATCAGCAGCACTCCCTGGCCGCCCTTGCCGCAAGCTGCGGTCGCGGGGATCGAGATAGAAGCGCCTCCACTGGGTGCGCGCGAGCGGCCACTCGTTCTCGCCCCGCAAGGCGAACTCTTCGCCCGGCCGGCGGATGTTGAGCATCACTTTAGGCTGGCGCTCCCAGCCGGTGTCCTCGCCCTTGAGAAAATGGCCGAAGAACCGCTTTTGCAAAGTCTCGCCGTAACCGCTGTAGAAATGAGAGAAGTGCGTATCGCCGTGAACTTCGAGCCATTTGCGCTCCGAGCCGGCCGCAAGGAAGCCCTCGAAATTGCCTCGGGTATGCAGGCCGTGGCCGCCCCAGTTTGCCGCCGATAACAGCGGCACGTCGATGTGCTCGAATGCGGGCGTGCGGGCGCGATAATAATCGTCAAGCAGGGCATGGCGCTGGGCGTCCGCCGCCACATCGGCGCGGTTGCTTGCGAGCTCGGCCTCGCTTCGGGTCTGCGCGCCCGCAACCGGCTCGCCCGTGACCTGGCTGCGCGGGCCGCGCTCGCCCACGCCGTATTGCACATTGATCACCTGCCGGCGTGACCAGTTGCGCAGAAAGTCGCACAGAATGCCGCCATGGCGCGCAAGCTCGCGGTAGTAATCGCTCGCACCTTCCCAGATGCACAACGCCGCGAGATGCGGCGGCCGCCGCGGCGCCACATGCCACTGGTTCATGGCGTAATAGGAAATGCCGTTGATGCCGACCTTGCCGTTCGACCAGGGCTGCAAGCCTGCCCATTCGATGCAATCATAAAGGTCTTTTGCTTCGCGCGGCGACCACACTTCGAGATATCCGGGCGAGCAACCGGCGCCGCGGGAATCGACGCGCACAACGGCATAGCCGTCGGGCACCCACTTCTCGGGATCAACCAACTCCCAGTTCTGATACTTGTTGCTCGAGCCTTGCAGCGCTTCGGGAAAGGCTTTCGCCAGCCGCAGCCACGCGCTCTTGTATGCTTCCGCAAAGGCAAGGCCCTTGGCGTAAGGCCCATAGCTGAGGATGACGGGATATTGGCCGTCAGCGATCGGCCGAAAGACATCGGCGCGCAGCAAAAGCCCGTCGTCCATCTCGATCGGGGCGTCCCAATCGATGCGCATGCCGTCGCGGATTTCGGTTTTCATTGGATGCATGTCTTAATGTAGGCTGGGTCGAGCGGCAGCGAGACCCAACACTTAGGAGCGGGCGCGTCGGGTCTCGCGCAGGGATCGACGCAACCTACAAGCCCCTCATGCGGGGTAGGTTGGGTCGAGTTCTTCACGAGACCCAACATCGGGTAACCGCGAAAGAGCGTTGGGTCTCGCAAAGCGCTCGACCCAACCTACTGCACAAAGATGACAACCTCATTCGATACCATCATCATCGGCGCCGGTGCCGCCGGATGCGTCCTCGCCAGCCGTTTGTCCGCACGCTCCACGCACAGCGTTCTCCTGATCGAGGCAGGACAGGATACACCACCGGGCAAGGAGCCCCCCGACATTCTCGATAGCTATCCTACCTCCTAAGCGAAAGACAGATCGTGGATTCCACCCTCATCGAGCAATTCCGTAACGGCATCGGCGGCGTCGTGTCCACGACCGATGAACGTGCGCTGCGAATGAAGTCGCGCGACTTCTATTGGTACAGCCCGATCCTCACGGCGCAATTGCAACACTGCCTGGCGGACATCGTCGTACAGCCGCAATCCGAAGAGGAGATCAAAGCCGTTGCCGCGGCCGCGGCCAAGCTTCGGATCCCGTTGACGGTGCGCGGCGGCGGCACCGGAAATTACGGGCAATGCGTGCCGCTGCAAGGCGGCGTTGTTCTCGACATGACCCGCTATGACGCAATCATCGCGGTGGAACCGGGCAGCATTCGCGTGCAGGCCGGGGCATTAATTGCAAACGCGCTCGCCGCCGCGCTCGCAACCGGGCAGCAGCTGATGATGTATCCCTCGACCATGAAGGTCGCCACGCTGGGCGGATACCTCGGCGGCGGATTTGCCGGGA
>CATPCO010000253.1 GCA_955652925.1 uncultured Xanthobacteraceae bacterium
GCAAGCTCAATCCGTCGCAGAAGGCCTGGGCCGAATCGCTCGAGCGCTGGCTCAATGGCAAAACGACCTGAATCAGATCGTAGGGTGGGCAAAGGCGCGCGCAAGATGATTTGCATAGTTGATAGAAGCTCGACCACGCGCAACGCACTCAAGCTTGCGCAGACTGCGTACACTTGTCTGCTTTTGCCCACGCGGTCGTCCGGTTATGGTGGGCACGGCGCGGACGCAGTCAAGCTTGCGCAGACTGCGTAAACTTGTCTGCGATGCGCGCCTTTGCCCACCCTACAGTTCTATTCGAGCGAAACGCGCTCTACACTAGCTGCCGAACTCCGGCCCGCGGCACGTCCGCCTACGGCAACCCAGCCTTCGCGAGACCTTGGGCGATGCGCTCAAAATCACCGGCGTTCTTGTACGGCAGCACGCGTGCTCGCTGCGTCAGCGAGAAGTCCGGATTGACCTTAAGAAGCTCCGCCCAGGTCGCCCGCGCATCGTCCACGCGGCCGAGATGGCCATAGCAGGAGGCGAGCAGCATGCGGCTCGAATCGGTGCCGGGATTGCGCGCAATACGATCGACGAGCAGCTGCGCGGCGGTCTCGTATTTTTCCAGGCTGAAATTCGCCTGCGCCAGGAAGTGCAGCACGATGGGCGCATAGTGAGGATCGAGCCGCATCGCCGTCGCGATCGCCGTGACGGCCTCGGCCGGCCGGCCGGCATACATCAGCGCCATCCCCGCCGCGGAATGGCCTTGAGCAAAGTTCGGGTCGATGGCGATCATGCGGTGAAACTCCGCGAGCGCGCCCTCGTGATCGCGCCGCCACAGCAACACGCCGCCGAGCGCCAGATGACTCGCTGGTTCCCCGTCGCACAGTTCGATTGCGCGGCGCGCCCATTTCTCCGCCTCGTCCAGCGCCTGCGCCGGATCGAGCGCCCAGTCGCTGGCGTAGTCCGAGAGCGCAGTCAGCGCCAAGCCCGCATGCGGTGCCGCGAAATCCGGATCGATTTCGATTGCGCGCCGGTACATCGTTCGCGCCAGCGCGACCGAATCCCGGGTGCTGCGGGTGGCGAATTCCCGTCCCCGCAGCCAGGACTCGTAAGCTTCGACTTTCTCGGTGCCGCGCCGGCGCAGCTCCTTCTCCTCGCCCCGCGTGAGCGTAACCGCGAGCGCGCCCACGATCTTCTCGATCACCTCGTCCTGCATCGCGAAGATATCCGTGAGATCGCGATCGAAGCGGTCAGCCCAGAGATGTCCCCCACTCCCGGCATCGATGAGCTGCGCGGTGATGCGCACGCGATTGCCGGCTTTGCGCACGCTGCCTTCGAGCACATGACGAACGCCAAGCTCGCGGCCGATCCGCTTCACATCGACCGCCTTGCCTTTGTAGGTGAAGCTCGAATTGCGCGCGATGACGAACAGGCCCGATATCTTCGATAGATCGGTGATCAGGTCTTCGGTCATGCCGTCAGCGAAATATTCCTGCTCCGGGTCGCCGCTCATGTTCTGGAACGGTAGGACGGCAATGGACGGTTTCTGCGGCAGCGCAGGCGCCGGGGTCGGCGTCACGATCGGCGCGATGCTGTCGAGGCGCACGTGATAGGCGCGCACCGCTCGCGCGATGTTTTTGAGCTGCTGCTCGCCGATATCCTCGTAGGCAAGATCGACGCGTCCGTTGATCTCCTCGTAAACCTTGCTCGAAATGCAGATGCCGCCGGGCTCCGCGATCCCCTCCAGCCGGGCGGCCACATTGATGCCATCGCCATAGATGCGGGCTTCGTCGTAGACGACGTCGCCGATGTTGATCCCGACGCGGAACTCCATCCGGCGGTCCGGCTCGATGGCGGCATTGCGCTCCGCCATCCTGGATTGGATGGCGACTGCGCATTTGACCGCGTTCACCACGCTGGGAAACTCGGCGAGAATGCCGTCGCCGGCCGTGTCGATGATGCGCCCGGCGAACTCGCCGACCATCGGGAGCACGACGGCCTGGTGCCCTTTGAGATCACGCACCGTGCGTGCCTCGTCGCAACCCATGAGCGCGCTGTAGCCGGCGATATCAGCCGCGAGAATGGCGCTGAGCCGCCGTTCCATGCGCTCCTGAGGCGTTTGCATTGGATTTGCCATTATCGCACCAGCTTTCGGTCGGGTATGCTTGGCAAGAATATAGGTCGCCTGGGTCGATCACGGGAGGATCGCATGGGACGGATTGTAACCTTTGCGGAGCTGCTGGCGAGCAACGTGGCGGCCGGCATCAGCAGCGCACCCATCACCAAGGGAGAGACGCGGGAGATGGCGGCCGAGTTGATCCGAATCGCGCCGGGAGAGCGGTGGACCGCCAGCGCGCCGCGCGGGTCGGACTGCTACCTTTTCATGCTCAATGGTGCGGGGAGCATCTGCGCAGCCGGGCGCCGGCATCGTCTTCCCGCACAGGCTTTCGCGGCCGTGGAAGAGGGCGTTGAATTTACGGTCGAGAACGACGCCGGCGCCCCCGGAAGCATCATCAAAGTTATCGCACCTGCGCAGCCGGATGGACGGTCAATGCCGGGTTTTACAGACAAGATCGCAGTGGCAGAACGCGGCAAGGCGCCGGTGGTCGACCTCCCGAAGGAGAAAAAGAAGCGCATCTATTTCGTGGCTGACGCTGCCGTCAAATCGCAACGTGGCCACGCCATGATCGTGGTCTACGAAAAAGATACGGTTACCGGCCTGCATCAGCATCCAAATGCCGAAAGCATGTTCGTGATGCTCGAAGGCGCGCTGGCGTTCACCGTCAACGGCGAGCCCGCCGTACTCACACCCGGCCAGGCCGCGTATTTCGGCGTGAACGACCAGCATGGACTGCGCGTCGCGCAAGGAGCGAGCGGCGCGAGCTTTCTTGAATTTCACATCCCTGCGGCGTTCTCGACGGTGTACGGC
>CATPCO010000254.1 GCA_955652925.1 uncultured Xanthobacteraceae bacterium
TTCAAGGTTTTGTGGCTTTGCTACCGGGCGCGGGCGCTCCTTGGGCTCCGACAGGGCGCGCCCGACAATTCCGATCAGCTCCTTGAGATCGAATGGTTTGGGCAGATACTCGTAGGCGCCCTTTTCCGATGCCCGCACGGCAGTAATGAACGTATTCTGCGCGCTCATGATGATCACGGGCAGTTCGGGCCGCATTTTCTTTATGCGCGGCAAGAGATCGAACGCATTCTCGTCCGGCATGACGACATCGGTGATGACGAGATCCCCCTCGCCTTGACTGACCCAGCGCCACAAGGTTGCAGCATTGCTGGTTGAGCGCACCTCATAACCTGCGCGCGACAGTGCCTGGTTGAGCACGGTGCGAATGGCGGCGTCGTCGTCAGCGACCAGAATGTTTCCGGCAGGCATAGACTGTCCCCTTTCAGACAGAATTGCGCGGGAGCGCGTTGTCCGGCACGTACATGGGCATGAGCACGCGGAAAACCGTGCGACGCGGTTGCGACTCGCATTCAATGATGCCGCCGTGATCACCAATGATCTTTGCCGCAAGGGCCAAGCCCAGTCCTGATCCCGACGGCTTCGTGGTCACGAACGGGTCGAACAGATGCGGCAGCAGGTCCTCGGGCACGCCGGGGCCGTTGTCCCGCACGCAGAATTCGAGCGGAAGCGACACGCGCGACTTGCTGCCCGCGAGCGACAAACGAACGCCCGGGCGAAAGGCGGTAGAAAGCTGGATTTCGCCCTCGCTGGCATTCTCGCCAATCGCCTCGGCGGCATTCTTGATCAGATTGAGGAAGACCTGGATCAGCTGGTCGCGATTGGCGAGCACCGGGGGCAAGGAGGGATCATAGTCTTCGACGAACTTGATGTGCCTTGCAAAACCCGAATGGGTGAGCCGTTTTACATGTTCGAGCACCACATGAATGTTGACTGGCTCGCGCTCGATTGGTCGCTCGTCGGTGAAGACTTCCATGCGATCGACGAGTTTGACGATCCGGTCGGCTTCCTCGCAGATCAATCTGGTGAGGCTGCGATCGTCATCGCCGACGGACTGTTCCAGCAACTGAGCCGCGCCACGGATGCCGGAAAGCGGATTTTTGATTTCGTGCGCCAGCATGGCCGCAAGCGCGATCACCGAGCGTGCGGCGCCGCGATGGGTAAGCTGACGATCCATCTTGTCGGCAATGGTGCGCTCTTGCAGCATGATCACAACGTGATCCGTGCGCTCGGGCAGCGGCGCCACATGCAGATCGACCAGACGCTCGCCGGGATTGCGCGGCGTGCCGAGGTCCACCTTGTATTCGTTTACTGCGGCGCCGCGTGTGCGCACTTGCTCAATCAGCGCCAGCAGCGGACTCCCGAATGGCACGAGCTCGCGCAAACGGTGGCGGCGCAGGAGCGGCAGGGAGGCTTCGAAAAAGGATTCGGCGGCCGCATTGGCGTTTGCGATGCGCCCGTCGGCTGCCACCGTGATCACCGGATGCGGCAGTGCATCGAGCACGGCGTCGGCCGTGCCGGATGGGATCGGCATGGGCTGCGGCCGGTTCATGCGGCTTTCTGCTCGGTGCGCTCGAAGGCAGTGTAAGCCGCAGCAAGATGGCGGCGAACCATGGCGGGCTCCTCGGCTGTGAGCACGCGATGGCGATGGGTTTTGAGCACCAATAGGTCGCTGCCCACGGTTTGCGCGGCGGCGTCAAGCGCCCAGCCGAGATGCTTGCGGGCAAGACGTTTCCCGAGCTCTCGGCCATGGTGGGCGAGCATTTCGTCGTAGAGCTCGTCGATCAGCGCAAACTGCTGCGTGAGTGCGGGCGCGCTTTCGCGCTGTCCGCCACCGAGGTAACGGGCAACCTGTCCCGGTACCCATGGCCGGCCCCTCGCCCCGCGCCCGATCATGATCGCGTCCGCGCCGGAGGCCTCCAGTGCTGCGACCGCATCGGCCGGGGACGATATGTCACCGTTCACAACCAGCGGGATCGAGATGCGCGCCCTGACCGCGCGCACCGCATTCCAATCGGCGCGACCTTGATAAAACTGAGAACGGGTCCGCCCGTGCACCGTCACGAGGCGTGCGCCAGCGCTTTGGGCGCGATGGGCAAGTTCGGGCGCATTGATCGAGGCAGCGTCCCAGCCAAGGCGCATCTTCAGCGTCACCGGCACGGACACTGCCGCGACGACCGCCTCTATCAGCGACAAGGCATGATCGAGGTTGCGCATCAGCGCTGAACCGGATTGTACGCCCGTCACGTACCGGGCCGGGCAGCCCATATTGATGTCGATAATGCAGGCGCCGCTCGCCTCAGCGATCCGCGCGGCTTCTCCCATCCAGCGCGGTTCGCAGCCTGCAAGTTGGACAACATGAGTGCCCTGCCCTGCCGCTTGCGTCCGTATCAGTGCCTGCTGGTTTCCTTTCGCAAGCGCTGCGCTCGCAGTCATTTCCGAGATCACGAGGCCCGCCCCTAGCCGGGCGGCCAGCCGCCGGAAGGGGGCATCGGTGATCCCTGACATGGGCGCGAGGATCACCGGATTCGGCAGCAGAATATTTCCCACTCTCACCGGTCGGTGGTGAAAAAGCTTTGTCGGAAAAGACACTTAGCCCTCTTGCTTATGAAA
>CATPCO010000255.1 GCA_955652925.1 uncultured Xanthobacteraceae bacterium
AACTTGCCAGAGCGTTCCTGCTCAATGCAAGGCGGCAGGGCGGGGGTTGGGTCGAGCGCTCTATCGCGAGACCCGACGCGCTCGCTCCAACGTGTCGGGTCTCGCAGCGCTCGACCCAACCTACTGCCTGGTCAGGAACAACGAAAACTCGCCGTTGCGAATGCGCAGCGCAAGGCCTTCGGCAAAGCGCGCTGCCGGCTCCTCGCCATAGGTCGAGACAAATTCCGCAAAGGCGGCAAACAAACAGGCCTGCGCCAGACAGTCCCCATCGATGCCATCGATGCGCGCTTCCTGCCAGGCTTCGTGCAGATAGCCGAGCGCCGCTCGTTTCTGTTCATGGTCAGGAGCCTGCCCCTGAGGCTCGGACATGTGCGTCGTTCCCGAGTCGATCTCTAACCGGGTCCCCAGACCCTCGTGCGTGCACATCAAAGTAGCACGGACTGCGCGTTCGACTAGTCCACAGATGGAGGAACAGTTAATTCTGTTCGATGACAGGAGGACGCACTACACCGGAAAGCTCGCTCCCAATCCGTAGCCCGCCTGTAGCCCGGATGAGCGAAGCGATATCCGGGTCCTTCCCCGCTACGGATGAAGACAATCGCCAAGTTTCAGGCGCGAATGGCCCCTCATTCCGACCCCCAAAAGACAACTTTTCTCCTTATTTATCAATACACTAAGCCTTAATTTTCGGGGGACATTCTCAAAGCTGCGATCAAGATCCAGGCACCTGCTTTGGCCTTGGGGAAAGGGCCGTCTGGGTCGAGGTGTGACGTTGTAGGCGGAGAGTGGGGGGCATGTCTGCATGGTGGCAAGTGTCGCCATCGCGATAAATCGGGCGCCCGTGCGATTGCAGCGCCAGCCGCGACCGGCGGCGCGGGCGGCAGCGCGTCCTTCGCATCGCGCGCTCCCACCGCCTCGGCAGCTCTCCCGGCAGCAGCCCGCGTCATGGCTTCCAACGGCAATCTTCGCGCTCAAGTTGCTCGCCAGCATCTTGGCGGGAGCGACCGTCACGATGTTGCTTTGGCGGGACGATGGGAAACTGTCCGGATTAAATTCGCAACCTGCTGCCCCGGCATACTGGCCCACTCAGGAGAGCCGGGTTGCCCGCGGCGCGCCCCGCTACACGGAACGCTGGGATATCGCCTCTGAGGCTGAGCTCGACCGAGGGATTCCCGTGAACTTCCCGCGCCGCGTGAAGGTCGTTATCTTCACTCCACCCATGCGCAGCGCCGCTGCTCCTGCTGTTGCCCCCGCCCCTGGCCGTGCCCCTCTTCCTATTGCCAGCGCCAATCCGCTCACCGGAAAGCGCCTGCGCTACCTGATCGGGACCGATGCTTCGAGGTCCGGCAGTGACGACGAGGTAACCGAGGTCTCCTACAGCACCAGCGCACCGGCTCGGCGCGGCGTCAGCATCGCTTACTGCAATCTCTTCGATGAGAACCACACCGGCCGCTATGGCCCCTATCTGCACACATCGGATACCGCGAAGCAGTACAACGAAGGCCAGATCGATCCACGCGGGCCAGGCTGGGAAAAGAACCTGCGCGAGCAGTACGAACGCCGCAAGAAACAGGGCTTTGAGTACGTCGAGCTTGATAATCCCGACGCCTATTCCATGAAAGACGTGATCGGCGCCATCGAACTGGCGGCAAGTTACGGCCTCAAGGTGATTGCCAAGAACCCGGGCCTGATGGGAGGCGAGGCGAAGGCCTACGTTGCCCATCCCAACGTCTACGGCATCATTGTGGAGCGCGGCGCGGGCAATCCCGCCGAGATGGAGGCTCTCCGCCGCAAAGCCGGCAAACCCGATCTGCCGGTATGGTTCGTTGCGTTCGGCGCCGGCCGCGGCTGGGCGGGTACAGTGGCGAACGGCGCCAAGCAATACCGCAACATGGGCGTGACCTATTCGAGCGCCGGCGAATACGGCAACTCGATCGACATCCTATCCCCGACCTGAGAGCTGGATGCTTAGTGGCAGGGCGCCCCGGACACGCACAGGCGCTGCCGCAGACTCTCGGGAACGCTGATGGTCCAAAGCACAGTCGGCGGATGGCGTCGCTTCGACGCGCCAGGGGCCCCGCTCTCCTCCCCTTCGAGCGGCGCTGAAACCTGCGCAGGCGACTCAAAAACGATCGATTTTCCATCCGGCGACCAGCTTGGGGCTCCGTCATAGCCCTCGCTTTGAGTTATCTGAATCGGCGTCCCGCCTCGCGTGTTGATTGCAAACAGCTTCGCTTGCGGTAATCGAGAATTGTCGGCGCTGTAAACGACCCAATGTCCGTCGGGAGAGAAGGTCGCGTCCGTCTTGTCCCCTTTGCCGGTGGTCAGCTGCCGGTGCTCCTTGCTGCGAAGATCATAGATCCACAAGTCCCACGGGCCTTTCTCTTTTCTTTTTTGGTAGACGATTGCATCCCCGGCCGGGGACCAATTCGGCTGGCGGCAGTCTCCATCTTCATCGGGCTCGGTTATATCCTGCGGCTTGAGCAAGCCGACAGACACCCGCCTGATGACACCGTTCGACCGGTCACCCACGGTGTGGGACTCGAATACGACCGATTGCCCGTCGGGCGACATGGAAGGCTCGTAGGCGGCATACTCCTCATCGGATGTGAGTTGTTTCAGGCTAGTGAGGCGCCCGTCACTGCGGATCGTGAAGATTTCGTCATGCTCCTTCCTCGTTGAAGAAAATACAATCTGGTCTGTTCGTGCATTCCAGGTCGAGCCCGGCTGAGTGACGTTGGTTCGACCATCAAACATCAGATTGTGAACGGTGGCCTGCTGCAAGTCGTAGATCAGTATGTCGGCGGGTCCTTTGTTGTATCCACGCCCGCGAAAACGCGTGAACACGATCTGTGCGCCGGACGGCGACCACGCGGCGTTCTGAAAGCTCCCGTCCAGCACGACCGGGATTCTGGAGGCTCCGTCGGAACGCCGCTCCGGCCCGGTCTCCGCGGACGCGATCGCGCAGACCAACAGCAGCGCGGCTCCCGCGCCGCTTGCAATCAGCGCAGGGTGCCGAGCTTTTCGCTTGACCATCAAATCAGCGGGAATCGGATGCCAGACGCGCCAGGGTTTTTTGTAACGGCGTGATGATCAGATGCGTGCCGGCAGTCCCGTCGGGGGCATGCGTGGAGGCTTCCATGGCCACATAGCCGCCGTCCGGGGACCAGCTCGGCGCACCGTGATAACCGGCTGCTTGGGTGATCGGCACGGGACGTCCACCCTCGACTGGCAAGGCCAAGAGGCTCTCACCGCCACGACCTGGAACTTCGCCGCTATAGAGGATGTAGCGTCCATCCGGTGAAAACGTTGCGTCGGTCTTGTCCCCGGCAATGGCGGCCGTTGCAGACCAGTGGCGCTTGGTCTTCACGTCGTAGAGCCAAATATCCCAGCGGCTTCCCGTATGCTTTTGATAGAGGATGTAGTCGCCTCGCGGTGACCAGTTCGGCTGCCGGCAATCATCATCCGCCGCCGTGAGGTCCGTATACTGGTTCCGGGCTATGTCGAAGAGGGTAACGCGGCCCTTTCGTCCACCGCCGACTGAATGGGATTCGAACACCACGGCTTGCCCATCGGGGGCAAACGCCGGCTCGTAGGCCGTGTGGGAAGGGCGCGACGTGAGCTTTTGCGGCCGGCTGCCGTCGCCGTGCGCAATCCATATTTCGTCGTGCCCGCCGCGATCAGATGAGAAGACGATGTGGCCGGTTCGACTAAAGGTCGAGCCAGGCTGGGAAACATTGTCCGACCCGTCAGCGGCAATCTCTTGCAGCTTATTTGTCGCGATGTTGAACACATACACATCGGCCGGGCCCTTGTTATACCCGTTGCGGAAACGGGTGAACGCAATCGCGGTGCCATCAGGCGACCAGGCCGGATTTTGCAGGCTGCCTTTGAGCGGAATGCGCAATTTGAGGCTGCCGTCCGAGCGCTGCATGTCTTCAAAGGATGGACTGTCCGGCTTGATGGGTAGCGGCATGGCTGGCCTGATCAGAGCTGTGGAACGAGTGCCTCGTTCTGCGCCGGTGTCGACGAACCGCAGCGTCTTCACCGTACGCGGAAAATTCAGTGGAACGCCGCGGGACTGCTGGTCTGCCAAATCCTCGGAGACGTTCATTCGCGAACCGTGCCGCGAATAAAACGAAGTGTCAGAGCGATAGGACGGAAACGTGGCTTGCCCGCGGTCAAAGTTGTTCATCACCGCCAAGGTAAGCATTGCTCCGGCAAGAGTGCTTGCAGCGAGCTTGAGGGCGAATACAGCGTGGGAATAAAAGTCCTGGCTCAGCTCGATGCGAGAAAGAGAAGAGCCGATCGCTCCCACGCCAAAGCGCGGCTGCGTAACCACCCGTAACTGTGCGATCACTTGCAATTTATCCCGTCACACTCCCCATCACTCCGGTTTCGCTGCCGGCAAGCGCGCATGCACGCAGCCTCACGCGCAAGGGCGTGCAGGCCTGGCAACCAAACGACGGAAGTGATCCCCGATCCGACGAAGGATGAGCCCCGATAGATTAAACTTGAGTGTATCGATGATTGGGGAAAAATAGTGACGCCCGCCGGCCTTTTCACGCGCCCCGGGAGATCGGCGCGGCTAGAGCATGATCCCGAAAAGTGGGTACCGGTTTTCGGAAAAGATTATGCTCAAACAAAGAGCCAAAGCGGGATGACGATTCGAAGAAAAGTCATCCCGCTTTAGCGTGCCGTCGTCGAAATCACCACCATTTCATAGGCTTCCAGCGGAACCTGGATGACAACCCGATTGCCATCCATCTGGTAAGGCAGGCTCGCGGTCTTCGCGGGACCGTCATCATTAACTTGCCCCGCCGTCTTGCTCTTTGGGCGGCGGGACACCGGGACGGATCCCGTCGCTTCGGACCGAGCGGGCCGAGATTTCTTGGTGGCTTTTTCGCTCACCCTTTTTCCGGCCCGGGTTGTCGCCGGGGCCTGGGCAAAGGCATCGGTAGCCCTCAAATGCCTGGAGGCCAGCTTCTTGACTGGCTCCGGCGACGTGAGCTGGACAGCGCTTACGACCGCATCCGCCGGTATCTCCACGCTCACGGTCACCATGCGGCTCGTTGGCGCCTTTTTGTTCCAGATCCGCTCCGGATTGATCAGGTGCAGAACTATCTCGTTCCCTGACCTTCGTAGCTCGATATGGACGGTCTTGTCGGCCGTTGTGGTCACCGGCGAGTGCAAATATTGGGCGATGGCTTCGTCGATTGAGCGGCCTGCGACGCCCAAATCGGATGCAAGATACGCCTTTCCCAGCAATTCCGGAATATGCACCACTCTCTTCGCGCCAGGAACAGACGAGGTGACGTCTGGCGCTCCCGCCGCCTGGCGCAACGGCAGCGATTTCAACGCTGCCTGCTGGCGTTCGTTACCGAACTCGTCGAGCATCGCCGGCCTCGGGCCGGTGACAATGAGATCGCCGCCCGCTGCCACATATTCGTCGAGCAGATTGGCGTCCTCATCCATAATCGCGCCGAGCGAGGGGGCAATAATTGTCTGATAGCGGGAGAGCTCGGCAGCATCCGGTCGAGCGATGATGTCGAATGGGATATGATTATTCGCCAGCCATTTGATGATCCCCCGGTACTCGGCGAGGTAGATGCGTCCATAGACGCTGTCCTCTTGCTCGCTTGACCACCACAGCGGATCTTTGCTTTTCGTGCTGGCAAAAAGTCCGCTTCCTGCGGACTTGTCGAGGTAGTCACGGCTTTCGGGCGAATAGTACACGGCGACCTTGGCGAGCGACTCGCTCTCGAACA
>CATPCO010000256.1 GCA_955652925.1 uncultured Xanthobacteraceae bacterium
ATGCAATCCTCGTTGCAGGTTGGAAGCGGCCCGAGTCTCGACCGACACCGCGTCACTTCGGGCAATCGGCAATCTAAAAAGCGTCTGGACAGGAAACAGCGCGGCCGCGCTGCAATCCTGGCGAGAGAAACTAGCTAGAGTCGGGACTCAAGCGGGCAGGTGGTCGCATGCTGCGATGTTGCTCGCAGAGACGACGCCTGCGGCCATTCTTATTGCGCCGCACGCGGAGTGGCAAGGTCGAGCTTGGGAGCGAGGATCAGCGGCTTGCGCTTGATCGGGACGACGGCCGACACGGCAGCGTGGTCCCACCCGCCTGGCGGGCTCTTCACCTGTTCCGCACCCTCGGGGTGCTGCTGCGGCGTCCACGCGTTGACGGCTTGGGTAACCGCAGTCAGAGACTGCGGATCGAGACGGATAGCGAGCTCATCCCGCTTCTTGGCTGCCTCGGCGTCCCCGTCGCGGGCCGCGAGCGCAAACCACCGGTAGGCTTCCGTGAGGTTCTGCTCTACGCCGATGCCCCGAGCGTAGAGAATGGCGAGATTGTACTGGCTGTCCGTTACGCCGTAATCGGCCGCCTTGCGAAACCAACGGGCCGCGGTTTGATAGTCAGGTTTGCCATCGATTCCTTCGGCGTAAAGCACCGCGAGGTTGTGCAGGGCCTTGGCATTACCGGCGATACCGGCGGCAGCATAGAAGCGGCGGGCCGTATCGAGGTTCTTCTTGACCCCGAGCCCTTTTTCGTAAAGGCCCCCGAGACGGAATTGCGCGGGAGCAAGGCCCTGTTTGGCCGCGCGCTCAAACCATTCCACCGCTTCTGTGAGATTCTGCGCCACACCGCGACCCTCGGCATAGCGCACCGCGATCTCGTATTGTGCCGAGGCATCCCCTTTGGCCGCGGCCGTGCGCAGCGTAGTGCCGAAGACGGATGGGAGCTTGTCGGCAGGAGACGCCGGAGCAGGCGGCGCTATCGCCGCCGGAGTAATTGCGGGCGCGGCATCGTTGGTGGCAGAGGCCGGTTTTGATGAGGGCGGAATAGACCCGGTTACTTCGTGCTCGCCGGCTGGGATGACAGGTGCGGCCGGGGCAGGAGGCACAACCGCAATAGCCGGAACGGCACTCGCCTGCCGGGCGGTTTCGAGCGGCATCACAAGGGCGGAGGGCGCGGGCGGAGTTGGGCTGGTGGCAGGCGAAAGCGCTGAGGATTGGCGCCCGCTCACGACCGGCTCGGCGACCGCGGGGTTCGAAGGAGTCTGATCGGCCGCAGCCGGCCCCGACTCCTTCGTCACAGCCGGGAGCGGGACGGCGACAGGATCCGCCGGAAGGGCGGCGATCTCGACCATTGTCTCGCTTGGCCGAGCTGAAATGTCTGTCTCTTCCGAGGAATTAAGCAGAGTCTTCGCAATTTGGAGGCTGCCGAGCACGAGCAGGACGCCCGCCGATCCGCTAATCAGTGCACGCAGCCGGCCTACGCGACTGGCCAGCTTGCCGGCCGCTGAGGCAATTTCCTTCGGTCCTGTTGCGGCGCTTTTCGCCGGCGCCTCACGTCCTGCGGCCTGCGCGGCACGGCGCGCCGCCGCGATGAAATTCGCCTTACCTCCGGTATCCGGTTCGACCAGCGGTTTGCCTCCGGCAAGCGCTGACTCTGAGGCTGCAATTCGTTCCGCCGCCGAGCCGGGTGGCGGCGCGCGGCGCGAAGATCCCGGCTCCAGCGGCTGATCGGGCGGCAGCGTTGGATCAATGGGAGGGCGCTCCCCGCCGCGCTCACTCCCTCCCTGGGTTTGCGATTTGGACTTCCCGGCCGCCGGTTGCGCATTCGGCGTCCTGCCGGCCGGGGCTGACGCGGCAGGCCCGAATTTGGCAGAGCGCGCTGGGTTGCGCGCAGCGGCGCCGCTTGGTCCGCCAGCACGGGCGCGCGCGGTTTCGGTTCCTCCTTCCCGGCTCGATCGCATGTCGGTTTCGATCGTTGCGAGGCGATCGACGACATGTCCGAGCGTGCCGTGCACCAGTTCGAGCGATTCCTGCGTTCGTTTTTCGGTTTGACGCAGATCGGCCAGGTCACGCGTCAACTCCTCGACCTCGGGCGGCGAATTCTCGGCGCGGGTGAGACTTGGCAACCGCTGGTGCTCGAAATGAATGAGGAGCTCCGCCAGGCCGCGCTCGATCGCTTCGAGATGATTGAGCCGGGCATCCGAGGCGTCCAGTTTCTCAACCAGCTTGACGATGCGGCCCTCGATATGGCCAAGCGCGGCCTGATCGCCGCGGCTCAGTTGCACGCGCTCGATCTTGTCCGCCAGGCTTTTAAGAACAGTTTCGAGCTCAACGGGCACGCTTTGCCCGCCCTGGTTACGCGCGGCGAGCGCGTCGGCGAGCACGGAAATTCTTTCTTCCAGCGCGTTGAGAACATTATCACTGCTCGATCGGGCGGCCCGATCGACCGTGCCGGCCAGCGCGCGCACTTCGTCGGACAAGCTGGTCAAAGCGTCGTTGGACGCAACCTGAGACACAATTCCCCGCAAGCTTGCGATCGCACCCTCCAACTGGCGCAGTGCCGCGGGATCCTGGCTGTTATGCGCGATCATATCGATCTTCTGTGAGAGCTGCGCCAGCTCGCGGTCGACTCCGCCAAGATTCTCCGCGGGAGCGAGCTGGCGCACCGCGTCTCTCACCTCGGCTAGCCCGCGCTCGACGCCGGCCAACGCCGCCCCGTCGGCGCCCGCATCACGGCTCTGCTCAATGCGCTCGGACAGCTTGCGCATCTCGCGCTCGATCGCCTCCACCGACTTGCGAGGCATAGCCTCCTGCAGCATCGCGCCGATTTCAGCGAGGTCGTCGCGCAGCGTGTCGACCGCCTTCTCAATGCCGCAGGGTTTGAGAGTTTCGATCTGTTCATTCACTTGCCGAAGCTGCTGCTCCAGGCCGGACAGATCTTGCGTGCGCGGGCGCGGCAGCGACCCGGTCTCGGTGGCCGAGTGGGCTGTTGGCGCTGCGGTGGAGGTCGAGCCATAGCCGTCGAGGCTGCGCTGGCGGTCTGCGATCTCGGCAAGCGCATGATCAAGCGGACTAGCGGAACCCCCTCCCTTACCCTGAGGGTAGGGTGGGGGTGCGCGGCGTGGTTCGCGATTGAGGTCTGCGACTGCGCGACCGACGGCATTCACCCGATGCTCGATCTCTGTCTTTGTCGTGCGGCCCTCGGCAACCAATTGATCGAGCCGGCGATCGAGCTTTGAGATGACTTCGATCAGTTGGCGCGGCGGCTCCTCATTGCGCGGCCCCGCGGCATTGGCGGCGCTGATTTGCGCTACTCTGTCGAGCTGCCGGGTTAGCTGGTCGAGCCGCGCATTGAGATCGGCGAAAGCTTCCCGCATTGCCGGGGACTCTTTCGGCGGCCGCTGAGGTTGCTCAAACACGTCCGCGGCGCGATCCGAGCGGGCCGTGCGTTCGGAAAACTCTTCGCGCTGCTGATAATGCCTCGTTCGACCGGAATCACCGCTTTCCCCATATTCATCGAAGCGATCCTGCCGTGCGTCCGGATACTCATGGGACCGATCGTGGTCTTGGAAGGACCTTGAGCTCACAGCATCTTCGCCATAGTGCTCGTCGCCGGAGCGCCGCCCGTGCTCGTGCCGCCGTTCATCGGTTTGCGGATCGCGGTCGCGCGCGCGGCGGCGATAGAGCTGCGCCTCGCCGGGGTGCTGCCCCTCGCCAGTCGGCGCGGATTCAAGGATCACGCTGTCGAGCCATTCGCCGACGGACATGCCGGCACGGTGTGCTGCTTCGCGCGCCGTATCACGCGCTTGCGGCCGAACCCCGCTCACTTGCCACGGCAAACCAGTTTTCATGCCCGCATCCGACGCACAAGGGGAGGCAGGAGCCGGATGGCCCTGGCGAACCAGGGCTCCTTAACAGGCAATGGAACGCGATGCGGTCCTGTGTCCTCAGACGTGAGTTTTTACCGTTCGGGGTAAACAGAGGGTTAAGTGGCCGGCCTTTGCGAGGGGGAGTTGGCAAAGATAGCCCGGTGTGGCAGTTGGGGCACATTGTGGCCGCTGCCCGAGTTGGGCTCATGAGCATCCTCAATCTGCCGCCTCCCAGCTGGATGACCGAGGACGTCGCGCTGCTCGAAGAGCAGGCGCGCCGTTTCATCGCGGCCGAGTATGCCCCTCATCTGGACAGCTGGAACGAAGGCGGGATGTATGACCGCGACGTCTGGACCAAGGCAGGCGCGGCGGGTCTCCTGTGTCCCGCCATCCCGGAAGAGTATGGCGGTGCCGGCGGCACCTTCGCCCACGAAGCTGTCATCAGCCGCGAGCTCAGTCTCGCGGGCTTCGATTCATTCGGAGCGCCGCTCCATTCAGGCATCGTCGCGCCCTATATCCTGCATTACGGCACGGACGAGCAGAAGCGCCGCTGGCTGCCGAAGCTCGTTACCGGCGAGCTCGTGGGCGCGATCGCCATGAGCGAGCCCGGAACGGGATCCGATCTCCAGCGCGTGCGCACGACCGCAAAGAAATCCGGCAACGGCTACGTGCTCAATGGATCGAAGACGTTCATCACCAATGGCCAGCACGCCAATCTCATTATCGTCGTCGCCAAGACCGACCCAAGCGCGGGCGCCAAAGGCGTGTCGCTCCTGGTCGTCGAGAGCGACGATGCTCCCGGCTTCCGGCGCGGCCGCAAGCTCAAGAAGCTCGGCATGGATGCCGCCGATACCTCCGAATTGTTTTTTGAGGACGTCAAGTTGCCGCCGGAAAATCTCCTGGGCACGGAAGAGGGGCAAGGGTTCGCACAGCTGATGAGCGACCTTCCGCGTGAGCGGCTCATCGTCGCCGTCCATGCGCAAGCGATGATCGAGCGGGCGTTGCGACTGACCATCGATTACGTCAAGGAGCGAGAAGCGTTCGGCAAGAAGATCATGGAGTTCCAGAACACCCAATTCGTTCTTGCCGAATGCAAATCGGAAGCAGCGATTGGCCGCGTCTTTCACGATCACTGCGTGGAGCGCTATCTCAATGGCACGCTCGATACGGTGACCGCATCCATGGCCAAATACTGGATCACCGATACCCAGGGAAGGATCATCGATCGCTGCCTGCAGCTGTTCGGGGGCTATGGCTACATGGAGGAATTCCCGATCTCTCGCATGTACCGCGATGCGCGCGTCATGCGCATCTATGCCGGCAGCAACGAGATCATGAAACTCCTGATCGCACGCAGTTTGTGATGCCGGATATGTCGCAACGCAGCCCGGGCGAGAGCAAATACACCACCTGCTACATGTGCGCCTGCCGGTGCGGGATCAAGGTTCACCTGCGCGACGGACGCATCCGCTATATCGAAGGCAATCGCAACCATCCCGTTAACCGGGGCGTCATTTGCGCCAAGGGCTCCGCCGGAATCATGCAGCAGTACTCTCCCGCGCGCTTGAGCAAGCCGCTCTTGCGCAGCGGCGAGCGCGGGCGAGGCGAATTTCGCGAGATCGAATGGGATGAGGCGCTCGGCCTCGCGTGCCAATGGCTTGGGCGGATTCGGGCTACGGATCCCAGGAAGCTTGCCTTCTTTACCGGCCGCGACCAGAGCCAATCATTAACGGGCTGGTGGGCAAAGCAATTCGGCACCCCGAACTATGCCGCGCACGGCGGCTTCTGCTCGGTCAACATGGCCGCCGCCGGCTTGTACACCATCGGCGGCTCGTTCTGGGAATTCGGCGAGCCTGATTGGGAGCGCACGCGATATTTTCTCCTCTTCGGCGTGGCCGAGGACCACGATTCCAATCCCATCAAGATCGGTCTCGGCAAGCTCAAGGCGCGCGGTGTCAAGATCGTATCGGTCAATCCCGTGCGCACCGGCTATTCCGCCATCGCGGACGAATGGGTGCCTATCCGTCCGGGCACCGATGGTCTGCTCGTCTTCGCGCTGATGCATGAGCTTTTGCATGCGCAGCGCATCGATGTCGAATATCTCGCGCGCTACACCAATGCTCCCTGGCTGGTGCTTGCAAATCCCGGTCGCGAGGACGACGGCCTGTTCGCGCGCGAGAACGGAAAGCCGCTCGTCTGGGACGAGCTCCGCGGTGCTGCGGTTGAGGCCTCGCAACCTGACGTTTCGGCCGCGCTCACGGGCGAGTTCACGCTTGCCGACGGGCGGCGGGCGGTTCCGGTATTCCAGCTTCTCGCCGAGCGCTACCGCTCACCCGATTATTCACCTGATGCAGTGAGCGCGCGCTGCGGCATCTCCGCGCAAAAAATCAGGCGCATCGCGGCCGAGCTTGCGCAAGCGGCGTTCGATCAACCGATTGTGCTTGCGCAGCCGTGGACGGACTGCGCGGGACGCCGGCACGAGACCATGACCGGCCGGCCGGTCGCCATGCATGCCATGCGCGGCATCTCCGCCCATTCGAACGGATTTCATACCTGCCGGGCGCTGCATCTCCTGCAGCTTCTGCTTGGGACAATCGATTCGCCTGGCGGCTTTCGTTATGAGCCGCCGTTCCCGCGACCTTGCCCCGGCGCGCCCAAGCCGGCGGGAAAGGTGTCCGCTCCCAATACGCCGCTGGAAGGCATGCCGCTCGGCAATCCCACGGCGCCGGAAGATCTCCTGATCGACGGCAACGGAGCGCCGTTGCGTATCGACAAGGCGTATTCGTGGGAGGCCCCGCTTGCCGCCCATGGGCTCATGCACATGGTGGTGCGCAATGCCTGGGCAGGCGACCCCTACCCCATCGACACGCTGCTCCTCTACATGACCAACCTGTCGTGGAATTCCGCAATGAATACGGCGGAAACCATGTCCATGTTGACCGATCGGGCTGGGGACGGTGAATATAAAATTCCGCACATCATCTACGCCGATGCGTTCTACTCGGAGATGGTCGCATTTGCCGACCTGGTGCTTCCCGACACGACTTATCTCGAGCGCTGGGATTGCATTTCGCTCCTCGATCGTCCCATCAGCAGCGCGGACGGTCCTGCCGATGCCATCCGTCAGCCTGTGCTCACGCCCGATCGCGATGTCCGTCCGTTTCAGGATGTGCTCATCGATCTCGGCGCAAAACTCAAACTCCCGGGCTTCGTTGCGCAGGATGGAGCCCCGCTCTATCGCGACTACCCGGATTATCTTGCCCGCCATGAGCGGCGGCCGGGTGTTGGCCCGCTGGCGGGATGGCGCGGCAGCGACGGACGAAGCGAGGGTCGGGGCGAGCCCAATCCACGACAGCTTGAAAAATACGTCGAGAACCAATGCTTCTGGAAATACGAGCTTCCTCCGGAAGAGCGCTATTTCAAACAGGCCAATCGCGCCTACCTCGAAACCGCAAAGCGCTTCGGCTTCGTCGAGAATACCGATGCGATCGTACTGCAAATCTACTGCGAGCCGCTGCAGCGATTTCGCCTGGCAGGGCGTGGACACGGCCCGGTGCAACCGCCCGACCTGCATCGCAGCCGGATCGAGCAATTCTTCGATCCGCTGCCGATCTGGTATGCGCCATTGTCGGAAGCCGCGATCGACGGGCAGGAGTTTCCGCTTCATGCCGTCACCCAACGGCCTATGCCCATGTACCACGCCTGGCACTCGCAGAATGCGTGGCTGCGCCAGATCCTCAGTCAGAACCGGCTCTACGTGAACCGCGCGCGGGCGGCGGCGCTCGACCTGCACGATGACGATTGGGTGTGGGTGATCAGCGCTCACAGCCGGCTCAAATGCCAGGTCCGGCTCATGGAAGGAGTCAACGGCGACACCGTGTGGACCTGGAACGCGATCGGCAAACGCGCGGGCGCCTGGAATCTCGCGCTCAACGGCCCGGAATCCACGCGAGGATTCCTGCTCAATCATCTCATTCCGGAATTGCTGCCCCCCGGCGGCCCGTATCGTTACGGCAACTGCGATCCGGTAACGGGACAGGCTGCCTGGTATGACCTGCGGGTGCGCATCGAGAAAGCGGCCGCCGATGAGATCGACCGAGTCGAGCCGCAGTTCTTTCCGCTTGCGCGGCCGCCCAACCTTGTCGCTACGGCTGCGATTCTTCGCCACCCCGCGGAACGCAGCGCTATTTCTGCGGATCGCGCGAGGAGGGTGCGATGACCAGTATTCCGACCGGCCAGCCGGGCGCCAAAAAACTCGGACTTGTCATCGATCTCGACACATGTGTCGGCTGCCACGCTTGTGCCGTGAGCTGCAAGGAATGGAATGCATTCGGGCAATCGGGTCCACTGACCGAGTTTGCACCTTACGGCGTTGAACCGTCGGGTGTGTGGCTCAATCGCGTGCACACATTCGAGCTCGGCGAAGGAGAGGACGGCCGCACCGTCTATTTTCCAAAGAACTGCTTTCATTGCGAGCAGCCGGAGTGTGTCACGGTTTGTCCGACCGGCGCTTCCTATAAGCGCGCCGACGATGGCATCGTTCTGGTTGATCCCGAGCTGTGCATCGGCTGCAAGCTTTGTTCCTGGGCGTGCCCGTATGGCGCGCGGGAATTCGATGACGACGATGGCGTGATGAAAAAATGCACGCTGTGCGTCGACCGCATCTACGATCAGAACCTGCCAGAGCCTGAGCGCGTGCCGGCCTGCGTGGCGGCGTGTCCTACCTCGGCCCGTCACTTCGGTGACTTTGCCGATCCGGACTCAACGGTCTCGAAGCTTGTCGCGGCCCGCGGCGGCGTCGATGTGATGCCCGAAATGGGTTATCGACCGGTGAGCAAATATCTGCCGCCGCGCTCCGTCCGTGCCAGCCTCACACCGCTTGAACGAAATGATCCCGGAACTGGCAACCCTTTCCTGCAATGGATCGACCGCCTGCTATCCGGGAGCAGGCCGTAGCCCGCATGAGCGTAGCGATATGGGGGAACGCCTCTCCCGGATTTCGCTGACGCTCATCCGGGCTACGAACCGGCGGGGATAACCGCCTATTGGGATCGATGTGCATCCGGCTCCTTCCATCATCGCGTTCACTACCTTTTCGGGTATCGGCTATGGATTGCTGGTCTGGATCGGCGTCCTTGCACCTGCCGGCGTGCTCCCGCTTGGCCGCTCGTTTGCAGCAGCGAGTCTAGCGCTGGCATTGGCTTTCATCAGCGCGGGACTGTTGTCGTCGACGGTGCACCTTGGACACCCCGAACGTGCATGGCGAGCCTTCTCGCAATGGCGCTCGTCCTGGCTCTCGCGGGAAGGCGTGAGCGCCGTCGTAACCTACATTCCCACCCTGCTGTTCGCGGCGCTGTGGCTGCTCGATGCCACTGATGGACTGTGGATCGCGCTTGGTTTTCTCGCGGCCGCCGGATCGATTACCACCCTGATCTGCACGGCCATGATCTATCAGTCGCTCAAGCCAATTCGGCAATGGCACAATCCCTGGGTGCTGCCGAACTATCTCATGCTCGCAGGTATGAGCGGCGCGCTATGGCTCCTCGCGATGGTTGCTGCCTTCGGCGGAGTTCCTGCTTCCATTCTCATTTTGACCGCGGCGCTTGTGCTTGCGGCGATGGGTGGCAAGATCGCATACTGGCAATCGATCCAACGCGGCACAACGCGCTCGACGCTGGCTTCTGCAACCGGGTTGCCAGAAGGCAAGCCGTTGCGACCGCTCGATCCGCCGCATACGGAAGAGAACTACCTGCTCAAGGAGATGGGCTACCGCATCGCACGGGCACACGCGGTCAAGCTGCACCGCATTGCTCTTGCGCTCGGCTTCGCCGTGCCGCTCGTCACGCTGGCGAGCGCGCTCTTTCTGCGGGCTGGAATGATAACCGCCTTGATCGTGTTCGCCGGCGCGATCTCTGCAACAGCGGGCATTCTGATCGAACGATGGCTGTTCTTCGCGGAGGCGACACATACCGTTGCGCTTTACTATCGCGGTAACTCAACGGCCGTCGTCTGAGAACCTGTCCGAACTATCGCGTCAAATCCCGCGCACCGGCGGCAGCAAGATGAATTCCCATGGCGAGGGCAGCGCTCCGACCGGCACTTCGATGAGAGTAGGTTCATCCCGCCGCTTGAACGCGCGATTAAGCGCCGCGCGCAGTTGCGAGGGATCATGCGCGCGTTCTGCGGCTGCTCCGAAACTCTCAGCCAAACGCACGAAATCAGGGTTGGTCAGATCGCAGGCAATCAAGCGGTTTCCGTACTGCTCCTCCTGGATGCGTCGAACATTACCGTATGCGCCATCGTTGAACACGACCGTGACCAACGGAATACGGTGTCGCATCGCAGTGGCCATTTCGCTTGCCGTGAACATGAAACCTCCGTCGCCGGAAACAGAAAGCACCGGCGTGTCTCGCCGGGCGTCCTGTACGCCAAGCGCAGTTGCAAAACCCCAGCCAAGCGCGTCCTGATAGCCCGGCGAGATGAACGTACGCGGCTTGTAGACGGGATAGACCAGCCGGGCAGCGAACCCGATTTGCGTCACTTCGTCCACGAAGATACCGTCCGCGCCGAGCTCCGCGCGAATAGCCTCGAGAAATTCGATTTGCGGCTTGAGTTTTTGCAGGCGCTTGGCCATCCTTGACTGCCGCTCGAGCATTTCCTCCTGCCGCGAAGGTCGTGCCCGATTGCGCCGCGCGAGCGCCGCGATGAGGCGCCGCAGGATCGGCTTGGCTTCCCCAATGAGCGCGACGTCGGGTTTACGGAAACGTTCGGGCTCCTCCGGGTCCGCATCGACACGGATGACGCTCAATTGATCGTCGATCCCCCACTGCTGAAAGCCGGCAAAGAGCCGGGTCCCTATGCCGAGAACCACCTCCGCCTCACGCCACAGCTCGTGTCCAAGCGGCATCGTGACGCTCAAGGGGTTGCGGCTGTCGAGCACGCCGCGCCCGCGGCGGTAAGCAAGCACGGGCGCCTGCAACTGGGCGCACAGCTCGGTGACCTCCGCCGCTGCATCCTGCGCGCCGCCTCCGGCGACAATTAAGATCCGAGCGGCAGTTCCCAGACGCTTGGCGGCTTCATTGATCGCGTCATCGTCGACCGGCTTCTCCGCTAATGGGAGCGGCGTGCTAATGGCATCCACCGGGGCGCTTCTTCCCCACACATCGATTGCACATTCGATCGCGGCCGGCCCAGGTCGTCCTGTCCGCATTGCGTACATCGCTGCCGCGACGAGTCGCGACGCATCGGCCGGCGCGCGGATGCGAGCGCAGAATTCGACGAGCCGCGAGAGGATTCCCGACTGATCCCGGATCTCGTGCAGATGGCCATAACCGCGACCGATTGCTGCCTGGGCGATTTGGCCGATCAGTGCCAATACCGGCGCATTGGTGCCGTAGGCAGTCAATAGGGATGCCGCCGAATTGAGCAGACCCGGCCCTGGCACCACCGTGTAGACCTGCGGTCTGCCAGTCGCCAGCGCCGCGCCCAGCGCCATGTAGCCGGCACCTTGCTCGTGGCGCGTATGGATCGTGCGGATATGCGCGGCGGCCTTGAAGAGTGCATCAAACAGTGGATCGTTGTGCACGCCGGGAAGCGCATAGATCGTGTCAATCCCGTGCGCGATGAGCGTGGCAACAACCACTTCTGCGGTCGTCATGCGGTCCATGGATCGCTCGCTCGCTGCCTCCCGCGGATTGAACGGCTAACGACCCGTGCTTGCAGGAATCTTATCAGGCCCGTCTCTGCCAACGGGTGTAGGCTGGGTCGAGCTCTTCACGAGACCCAACACTGAGCAGCGCGGGAAAGGTTTTGGGTCTCGCAAGCGCTCGACCCAACCTACAAGACCTGTTGTTACAGGTAAAAACAGGTGATTATACAAGCAATGGTTGAGTTATCCCAGAAACACAATCATGCCACATCCGCCGGCACCGCCGCCAGCACAGCAGCGCAGGAAAGGTGTTGGGTCGCGCAAGCGCTCGACCCAACCGGCTCGGAACGCCATCCATTCCGCACAGCGATCAATACTCTTCAGTCGTCCTTTTCGCCCGGCTCATAGAGCGCCTCGCGACCGATACGGTCAAGGCAGATTTCCGCTGTCCACGGCAGCA